>JBGOXY010000306.1:0-2508 GCA_041479415.1 Anaerolineae bacterium | reverse complement strand
GTAAACACTCATGGCGCGTTAAAGCAGAGCGACCGGATCGACATCGATGGCGATCTTGTCCGGCTTGTTGAAGTCCCCTTTTTCGCGGACTTGCGCCAGGACGCGCTGGACCTCCTTCAGCTCGGAGAAATTGGAGATGACGAAATAGATACCGAGAAAGAGAGCGACTGCCAGAAGGAAGTTGCGCATGGGTTTCGATTATACCCGCGAGAGACCAATGCCCGGCCATGCGCGCCGCGCCAGATGTGAGCTGACCGGCTTCAGCCGTCGCTGGGTGTGGGCCGAATGGGCAAACGAAACCGGTTCCAAGCGCGTGTGACACGCTTGGAACCGATGGCTTGATCCAAATGAAGGTATGGCACCCGCGGCCGGGGGCCGTGGGAGGTGAAGTGATGAGCCGCTAGCCTTTCCGGCGGTTCTCCCAATCGGCCGTGAGTTGGCGCATCTTCTGCGAGTCGTCGAGGATTGCCAATTGCTCGAGCAAGGTCGCCTCGGGAACGGCGCCTTCGATGTGGAGGACCTCATTGATGACCGTCCGCGGCACGCCGTACACTTGGTAGCGGGTGACCAGATGCGGGAACTCGGTCGCTTCGACGGTCTCGGCTCGGACGAGATCGCTGGCCATGGCGAGTCGGTTGGCGAGCACCACGGCTCGCGGGCAGTACGGTCAGGTGGGTGTGACGTAGACCTGGATGTGCGCCGGGGTCTTGAGTTGGCGGAGGGCCTCGAGCGCCGCCGTGCCCAACCCATGATCCTCCCGGCCGACCATCAGGATGGTTTCGATCAGCGAGCTGAACTCATAGCCGGAAGGGATGCCATAGAAGCGGATGCCCGCGTCTTTGGCTGGAGTACCCCCACCGAGGATCGCAATCGCGGGGAGCTTGTCAACCCCGTACACGCGAGCCAGGTCCGCGTCGGCGACGAGATCGCGGATTTCAACGTCTATGTTCTCGCTCAGCGAACCCAATTCCTCGACCAGTGTCCGCGTCTCACTGCACATGCTGCATTCGAGTGCTCCGCCCTCCGCCTGAGTGAACATCAGGAGCTTCACCGGGTGGCGGATCTCGGCGAAAAGCGTACGCAGGCGGGATTGTGTCTTCTCGTCCAACAGGGCCATGGTCTGCCTCACTTCTTTGAGATTGGACGGGATGGGGGGAAGAAGGTTACACCGACCGCCGACCTGCCTTCGGACCTACTCTCCCGGAGGATGAGCGGCGCGCCGCAGGCGATCGTTGACCGCCAGCCCAAGACCCTGAGCTGGCACAAGATGGCTCAGGATGACCTCCACCGGGACGGCCTCGAGAGTGCGCAACCCAAGAAACAACTGCCTGGCGATGCCCAACAGGTCATCTTGACCGCCGAGGTCGAAGGCTGGGGCGAGCGAGGACTTCAGTTCCCGATGCACCTCACTGACGGCCAGCACGCCCGCCGAGTGGCCGCCTGCGATCAGGCGCAGCGCATGCTCGTCGATGGAGGCGGCGATCACCTTGGCGGTATCGCCCGGGCAGAGAATGAGTGTCGCGCGCGGGGCATAGTGGCGGGGCAGGCGGCCGGGCGAGGCCGTCTGCCGCTCGCCGGGTTCTGCGTAGCGCACCGGGCCGATGGCCGCCTCGAGTTGCTCGCGCGTCACGCCGCCCGGACGCAGGATCACAGCCGGCGTCGGACGCACGTCAACAACGGTCGACTCGATTCCAACCGGAGTCGATCCGCCATCCAGAATCAGATCGACCGCTCCATTTAGATCCTCAAGGACGTGGGCCGCAGATGTCGGCGATGTGTGGCCGAAGCGATTGGCCGATGGCGCCGCAATGGGCACGCCGCACGCGCCGAGCAACCCGAGGGCGACGGGGTGGCTGGGGATGCGCACGGCAACGGTGTCCAGCCCGGATGTCACTTCGACCGGTAGAGCGGCGTGGCGTGGCAACAGCACCGTCAACGGCCCGGGCCAAAAGAGGGAAGCAAGGCGCGCGGCCACGGGCGGGAAGGCCGTAGCGACCATTTCCACATCATCAACCTTGGCAATGTGCACGATGAGCGGGTCGTCGAATGGACGCCGCTTGGCCTCGAAGATGCGGCGCACAGCCTCCGCATCAAACGCATTGGCCCCGAGTCCGTAGACGGTCTCCGTCGGGAATGCGACCAGCTCGCCGCGCAGCAGGCGTGCCGCAGCCTCAGCGAGAATCTCGGGCGAGGGATGGCTCGGGTCGATTTGCCTGACGATGGTTGGCGATGGCATAGGCTTCGGGATTCGATTATACGCTCCACAATCCTCGCTACAGATCACACTGCGTAGGTGGGGCGCACTATGGAGGAGGTTCGGGCGAGGCGGACAACGGTTCAGGTGGCGTCTCGCGTCGAGGGACGGGACGAGATGAATGTTATTGAGAAGGCAAGGATATCTTGACCGCCTCAGGTTCAACATCGGGTAGGGGGCGATGGCATGCAACTTGCATGCCCTATGTGGGCCACCTACGATGGACATGGGGGAGGGTCGATCGCTGCCTCCCT
>JBGOXY010000305.1:0-2517 GCA_041479415.1 Anaerolineae bacterium | reverse complement strand
GCCAATCAGCGTGGGCAGGGCCCGGCTCGCCATGCAGCATTCGACGCCGGAGCTGAATACGACCGCATCCTTGCGGCCCGGCCACCATTGAGGGTCTTCTTCATACCGGTCGGCCGTGTGTGTGAGATTGCGCTGTTCGCCGTTGGCTAGATCCATGGTCCAGATGTCATCGGCGCCACCTTGCGCGCCGGGCGCCTGATAGACCAATCGCTGCCCGTCGGGTGAGAGGTGACCGCGCGATTGATCCACCAGTAGTTGCGGTACCCCTTGTGCGTCGACGAGCCAGAAACCCTGGGCGGTGCTGAAGGTGAGGCCGGCCAGCGGATGGGCCTGGGCCTCCGGCACCTGTGTCGGCGCGGACGGGGCGGGGGCCGTTACGGAGGCGGAAGTGGGTGCACTGGTGGGGCCCGCGACGCCGGTTGGAGTGGCGGCCGGTGCCGCACCCGAACAGGCGGAGAGCAATAGGGAGATGAAGAGCGTGCCCGCGGCGAACGGGCGGGGAGAGACGCAGGACGGGATGTGCATTGGTGTGCAACTCCTTCGGGTGAACCTGCGAGCCGATCGACCCTGGCAACTCGCGAAATAATAGGCCAATATAGGCCCGCTTGGGAGATATTGTCCCATAGAGAGTGTGATCGCGCAATACTCGATGGGGAACGGGTACAGCGGGGGGTTGGCGAATTCGTGCGTGATGCGCGGAGAAATCGCGGGCGTCAAAGAGAGAGCGACGCCGCCTGGGCGTGATGCGCGTTAGCGCATCACGCCCAGGCACGAGGAACACGCACCGCCGACGGAGGACGCGCGCGCGTGAACCAACCGTCACGCCGCGAGATGAGGCACACGCCGGGTGACCACGGTGCGCATCGTGGGGTGTGGCGCGTGGCGTCATCCTGAGGATCAATGCGCTTCGATCGATTCTCTCCTTGACGGTCTCGCGCCTCGCCCTTACAATTGAACGACAACTGAATATCGGACTCGGGGAAGAGTCCCCGTCCCACGCCAAAGGCGCGGGGCAGGGCACCGAAGGGGCAAGCCGTTGGCGCGTGCAGCGCGCGGCGAATCTCTCAGGTCTCCAAGACCCCGGGTCTCTCTCCTCTGGAAAGCGAACGATCACCGAAGGGGCAAGCCCCGCCACGCGGGGCGAATCTCTCAGGTTGGCGACAGAGGCGCGCACAGTGTCTGTGCGCGCTTTTTGTTCCCTGCCACCATCTCTGCAGGAGGTTGAGCATGAACATTCCATCCGATCTCAAGTTCACCAAGACCGATGAGTGGGTGCGCGTGGCGGGCAGCGAGGCCACGCTGGGCATCAGCGACTACGCTCAGTCGCAACTCTCGGACATTGTCTACGTCGAGATCACCGCTGCCAAGGGCGCGGCCCTCAAGGCGGGAGATGCCGTGGCCTCGGTCGAGTCGGTGAAAGCGGCCTCGGAAGTGTTCCTGCCTGTGGCGGGCACCATGAGCGCCGTCAATGAGGGACTCTCGGCCAAGCCCGATACGCTCAACAGCGACCCGTACGGCGAAGGCTGGATGGTGAAATTCACACTGGCCAGCGTGAAGGACCTTTCGGCGCTGATGGACGCGAAGGCATACGAGGTGTACTGCAACGAACGACAGAACCACTAGGCCGCGCATGCTCCAAGGAGAATAGCGATGGGCTACATCCCTCATACCGATTCCGAACGCGAGGCCATGCTGAGCGCGATCGGAGTGAAGTCGGTGGACGAGTTGTTCGCCGACGTGCCGGCGCGGCACCGGTTCCCTAAACTCGATTTGCCCGAGGCGCTCTCGGAAATGGACGCGGTGGCCGAGCTGCGCGATCTTTCGGAGGCCAACGTCGAGGCCGGTCACGCGGCCTGCTTTCTCGGCGCGGGCGCCTACAACCACTTCATCCCGGCCGCGATCAACCACATGCTCATGCGAGGCGAGTTCTACACCGCTTACACGCCCTATCAGCCGGAGATCTCGCAGGGCACGCTGCAAGCGATCTTCGAGTACCAGAGCTTGATCGCGAACCTGACCGGCATGGAGGTGTCGAACGCCTCCCACTACGACGGCGCGACGGCCACGGCCGAAGCGGTGATCCTTGCCCTCAACCAGGTCCGCGGGCGGTCGCGGGTGGTGCTTTCGCCGGCGCTGCACCCGCACTATCGCGAGGTGGTGCGCACCTATATGCAAGGGACCGGTGTGACCCTGGTGGGGGATGATGTGGTCAATTCGCGCGACGAGTTAGCGCGGCGCAGCCGGGCCTCTACCCTGGCGGAAATGGTGGACGCACAGACCGCGATGGTGATCGTGCAATACCCGAACTTCTTCGGAGCCATTGAAGATCTGACGAAGCTCGCGGAAGCGGTGCACGCGGCCGGCGCGCTGCTGGCCGTGGTGGCCTACCCGCACGCGCTGGGCCTGCTCAAGACTCCGGGCGAAATGGGCGCCGACGTGGTGTGCGGCGAAGGCCAGCCGCTGGGCATCCCGCTCTCCTTCGGCGGGCCGTACCTGGGCTACTTCGCCACGCGCAAG
>JBGOXY010000304.1:0-2534 GCA_041479415.1 Anaerolineae bacterium | reverse complement strand
GGGCTTGGGCGGTCGCGCCGGCGCACAGTGCCCGGCGCACGCCGTTGGTGCCGAACGGCACGAGCCTGGGGATCATTGCGCCTGGCGCCACACGCGGTCGAATTCTTCGAGATACAGCCGGGCCAGCTCGCGGTCGTGCAGGATGAGCATGTTCTCGTCGTTGACGTTTTCCGCGTTGTAGGAAAAGTTGTACGAGCCGGTGATCACAAACTCATCGTCGACAATGATGACTTTGTGGTGCATGTTGCGAGGATTGCCATCCAGACGGACATCAATACCCGCTGCGCGCAAGAGGTCGTACTTGCCGTTGGCATTCGAGCGCACCTGGCTTTCTTCCATCACCCCGGCCACCTCGACTCCCTGCCGGGCCTGATGAATGAGAGTGTCGGCGACCTCCTCCGAAGTGAGCGAGAAGGCCATGAAGCGAATCGAATGCTGTGCATCCTCGAGCACCTGCAGCAGGCGCTCGGCCGGCGCATCATCCGGTGCGAAATACACTTCCGCCCACGACGCCCCGAATTCGAGCCGAGGGGCGGGCCAGCCGCGCGGCGACTCCGGGCCGAACATGTCGTCAACGAACATCTCATCGAATTCGCGCTGATAAGCCTGGGCCAGTTCGGCGGACTCAATTCGCAGCAGGTTGTTGTTGTTGCGATAGGTGTCGCTCGTGGTCAGGTTCATCGAGCCGGTCCACACCAGCGCTCCGTCGACCACGACGAACTTGTCGTGCATCAACCCCTCGCGCCGATCGCCCAGCACGGGGATCCCCGCCTGCTCGAGGTCGCTCAGCGCGCGAGTCTGGACGTAGGTGCTGTCAACCACCACCCGCACCTTTACTCCCCGGTCCGCGGCGCGGATCAGGGCGCGCGAGATGGAATACAGGTTGATCTCCAAACAGGCCACATCGATGGTGAAACGCGCCGCGTCGAGCGAGGCCACGATCGGAGTGTCCGCGCCGCCGCGGTAATCGCCGGTGAAATCGTCGGGGGAGGTGAAGAAGACTTGAGCCCAGGTGGAGGCGGGCGGAGGGAACGTCGCGGCCGTGGAGGTGGGCTCACGCGCGCCGAGGCCGGGCGCGCCGGGCGCGGTACACGCGCCCTGTGTCGAGGCCAGCAGGGCAGCCACGAGCAGTAGGGCCGCCCCATGCGCCCCATCCAAGCGCGGGCCGCGCTTCCCGATGTGCGGTTGCAGGTGCATCCCCCTGATCATCTCACCCACACTCGCTCATCCGTGCCGGGCGACAGCCATGATTTCGATCTCATCCAGTTCTATCGGCCGGCGCCCCCAACGCCCGGCCGTGCCGCCCCATAGATGCTGCACCTCGAACCCGCACGCCTCCAGCACCAGGCGCAGTTCCGAGGGCAGGTAACCCTTCTCGCGCGCGTGCACCTCGCGGTGGCCACGCGGGTCTTCGACCGTCATGATGTAAGTCTCGACCAATGTCAGCGGGTCGAACTTACCGAACTCGACGTCATCCTGGGTGAAGTGGCGTATCTTCTGCAGGCCGTTCGGCGCGGTGAGAATGAACGGCGCCCCCGGCCCGAGCGCGGCGTGAATCATGCGCAGGATGGCCGTGTCGTGCGCGAGAGGGTCGTCGTTCATGCTCAGCAGGCTGAAGGCCCCCTCGCACACGCAGATGGCCGCCTCGAAAGTGCGCGCGGCCGTGTAGCGTGCGGCATCGGCATGCACCCACTCCACCTCGACGCCGGCGTCGCGCGCCGCGCGTGCCGCCTGCTCGAGCATGCCGTCGGAAATGTCCACACCCGTCAGCCGATAGCCGTGGCGCGCCAGCTCCACCGCGTGCCGCCCGGTGCCGCAGCCGACATCCAGAACAGCGCTGCCTGGCGGCAAATCGAGTTCCTCAACCAGAAAATCCACTTCCGCCAGGGTGTCTTTGGTGAATGCGTTCTCCAAATAGCGCGGCGCGTGATTGTCGAAGAAATCCTGCCAGACATTTCCCATGAAGCTCTCCCTCGTGAGGCAGCTTACAAGCTGCCATCCAACAGTGCACGGGCCTCACGCTCTTCACGCGTGCGCCGCGCCCTATCCCATTTGAGTTCCTTAGCCATGAGTTCGATCGTACGCGGCAGTGCGGCTTGAGCCGCGCGCGTTTCGATGAAGGCCAGCCTCGTTCGGCGGGCGAGGACATCCATCGGGGTGAGGGCCATCTCTTCTCTCACGGCCCAGACGACTTCCGCCTCAATGTGCGGGTGGCCCACGGCCAGGCGGCCCGCCAGCCCGACTGCGGCTAGCTCGGCCACACGCCGCGCGCGCCCGCCGTAAGCCAGATTGAGGTGGCGCGCGGTGTCCTCGGCCAGCCCGAATTGGGCAACGAGGCGCAGCGCCGCCTCAGGGTCGTAGCCCGGAGCGCCCACCATGGGGATGTGGGTCGTCCGGCACGCGTTGCGCGCCGTCAGCCCGCCCCGCGCGATCGCATGGTCCACGGCATCCTGGGCCATCTTGCGGTAGGTCGTCCATTTGCCGCCGGTGATGGTGATCAGCCCGGCCGGACTGTCGGCGATCACGTGATCGCG
>JBGOXY010000303.1:0-2544 GCA_041479415.1 Anaerolineae bacterium | reverse complement strand
GGGCCTGGTCACCGCGCTGCGTCAGTACGTTGAGGAGTTCCGCCGTCAGTACGGCCTGCGCGTCGAATTCGAGGCCATCGGCATGGACGATCGGCGCCTGCCGCTGGAGGTGGAGACGGCCCTCTTCCGCATCGTCCAGGAATCGCTGACCAATGTGGCTCTGCACGCGCGCGCCACGCGGGTCGACGTTCTGGTCAGCAGGCGCAGTGACCGGGCGGTGGCCATCATCGAGGACGACGGGGTGGGCTTTGCGCCGGCCTCGCCTGCGGTGGAGAGCCACTTAGGCCTATTCGGCATGCGCGAGCGGATCGAGATGTTGGGTGGTGCGCTCACCATTGAAAGCTCGCCGGGAAAAGGCACCACCGTCAACGTCGAGGTGCCGTGTGGCGACTAGGGTGCTCATCGCCGATGACCATGCGGTGGTACGGGCCGGGCTGCGCGCGCTGCTGGGGGCCGAGCCCAGCCTCGAGCTGGTGGGGGAGGCCTCCGGCGGCGTGGAAGCGGTGGAACTGGCTCTGCGCCTGCGGCCGGACATTCTGCTGCTCGACATGAGCATGCCGGACCAGGATGGGCTGGCCGTGACGCGGCAGGTGCGAGCGCAGGTGCCCGCGGCGCGCATCCTGATCCTGACCGTGCACGAGGATGTCGGCCTGCTGCGCGAGGCCATCAAGGCCGGCGCTTCTGGCTATGTTGTCAAGCGCGCCGCCGAGGCCGAGCTGATCGCGGCCATTGCCACCGTCCTGCGCGGCGACTTGTACGTGGATCCTGCGCTCCTGCCCTCGCTGCTGGGCGAGGAGGCACCCAAGGCCGCGGCTGAAGAGGACGCGCGCGAGCCGCTCACCCCGCGCGAGAGCGAGGTGCTGCGCCTCATCGCGCAAGGCTACACCAATCGCCAGATCGGCGAAGCGCTGACCCTCAGCGTGCGCACGGTGGAAGGCCACCGCGCCAACCTCTCGGCCAAGCTCGGGATGCACAGCCGGGTGGAGCTAGTGCGCTACGCGCGCGAACACGGGTTGATCCAGTAGGAGCATTCCCCCGTAACAACTACCTGGCTGGGCGCGTAGCAACCACGTCCTCGGCCGGGGTCCAAAACCCCCTCCTTCTACGCTAGGCTCGCCTCATTCGCTTCTCTAAGATAGAAGGCAGAAGCCGCGTGCCGGGCAGCTCCGGCGCCGTCGCCACGCGCGTCATCTCGTTCCACCCGAAAAAAGGTTTGCATGACCGACCCGACCTCTGTCTCTGCCTCGCCCGCGCCGCTGGCTTCGATGCGCGCGATCAGCAAGGCCTTCCCGGGCGTCCTGGCGAACGATCGCATCGATCTCGATATACATGCCTCCGAGATCCATGCTCTGCTCGGCGAAAACGGCGCTGGCAAGAGCACGTTGATGAAGATTCTCTACGGGTTCTACCGCGCCGATTCGGGCGAGATCTCGATGCATGGGCGCCCGGTGTCGATCTTCTCGCCGCACGAGGCGCGCGCGATGCACATCGGCATGGTGTTCCAGGATTTGGCCCTCATCCCGGCCTTCACCGTGGCCGAGAACATCGCCCTCTTCCTGCCGCATCTGCCTGCCGTTCTCGACGCGCGCGCGATCGAGTCGCGCATCAACGAGATGGCCGCGCGCTACGACTTGCAGGTACGCCCGCGCGCGCTCGTCTCGCAGCTCTCGATTGGCGAACAGCAAAAAGTGGAAATTCTCAAACTGCTGCTCTCCGACGCGCGGCTGCTCATCCTCGACGAACCCACGCGCGTGCTCGCCCCGCACGAGGTGCAGGCGCTCTTCCGCGTTCTGGAAAGCCTGCGGCGCGACGGCTATGCCATCGTGCTGATCACCCACAAGATGAGAGAAGTGCTCGAGTGCGCCGACCGGATCAGCGTGCTGCGCGGCGGGCGAGTGGCAGGCACCCTCACCCGGGCCGAGGCGAGCGAGGCGCGGCTGCTCGAGCTCATGTTCGACAAGAAACTGCCTCCGCTCCAGACGCAAGGGCCCACTCCCGCGGGCACTGAGGCACGCACCCTGCTTGAACTTCGCGATGTAGGAACCCAGGCCGTGGGGGCGGCACCGACTCTTTCGGGCATCAACCTGCGCCTCGCGCCGGGCGAGATCGTGGGCGTGGCCGGCGTCTCAGGCAATGGCCAGCGCGAGCTGGGCGACGTGGTGCTGGGGATTGAGCGCTGCGCCGCCGGCCGCAAATTCCTCTTCGGTCAAGAATTCACCCGCCGCTCGATCCGTGCCGCGCGGACGGCGGGTGTGGCCTACATCCCCGAGAGCCCGCTGGCTTTGGCGGCGGTCCCGTGGATGACCGTACTCGAGAACATGGTGCTCTCCCGGACGCAGGTCTTCGCGCGTTGGGGCGGGCTGCGCATGGACTGGCGCGCGGCGCGGAGCGAGGCGCGGCTTGGGCTTGAACGCTTCGGCTACAGCGTGGCGCTCGATGTGCCGGCGCGCTCGCTCTCGGGCGGCAACCTGCAGCGCATGGTGATCGTGCGCGAGTTGGCCCCCGGCCCGCAGCTCATCGTGGCTTCTTACCTGACTCGTGGCC
>JBGOXY010000302.1:0-2564 GCA_041479415.1 Anaerolineae bacterium | reverse complement strand
CTACCAGCGCGGGTATCGCCAGCAACCTCATCCTCGGACCGCAGCAATGGCTCGCCATTCTGCGGGGCGATCCGCAGGCCGTGAGTAGACTGTTGAACCAAGTACAGCTGCTCCTGTTTGCCGTGCCGCTGGACGACTGGCAGGCACCGGTGGGCATGTTCGCACATGTACTCATGGTTGCGTGGCTGATCACAACCATTTTGGCTGCGCGTCGCGGATGGCAGCGTGCGGACGTAGTCATGCTCCTTCCGCTGCCATATGTGCTGACGCACCTGGTATTCGCCGTGCAGACTTACTATCCACGCCATGTGACCATGGCGGTGTTGGTCGCGGGATTGGGTGTGCTGACCACGCTCAGGGCGGAGACAAGCGATACGCAAGGCCTGCAGCGACCTTCAATCTCACCGGGCATTCGCGAACCCGCAGCGGGGATGGGATAGAATAGACCTGCAACGGCCGCCGGCCGATTCTCGCAATGCGCTGCAGGATCCTCGACAACTCTTATGGACTGGCAGAAGACGCGATTTGTGGTGACCGGGGGTGCCGGTTTCCTCGGAAAGTATGTGACCGCGAAGCTGCGCGAACGCGGGGCGCGCGACGTTTTCATCCCAATCATCGAGGAATTCAACCTCACCCGCCTGGCCGATATTCAGCGGCTGCTCTCCACCGTGCAGCCCCAGGTCGTGATTCACCTGGCCGCTAAGGTCGGCGGTATCGGCGCGAATCGCGACCACCCGGCGGATTTCTTCTACGACAACTTGATCATGGGCACGCAACTTCTGCATGAATCCTGGCGTGCCGGGGTGGAGAAGTTCGTCGCGCTGGGAACGGTGTGTGCCTATCCCAAGGACACCCCGGTCCCCTTCAAAGAAGAAGACTTGTGGAACGGCTACCCTGAAGAGACCAACGCGCCTTACGGCCTGGCCAAGAAGATGCTGTTGGTGCAATCGCAGGCCTACCGCGCGCAATACGGCTTCAACTCGATCTTCCTGCTTCCTGTCAACCTGTACGGGCCGGGAGATAACTTCGATCTGCGCACGTCGCACGTCATCCCGGCGCTTATCCGCAAGTGCCTGGAGGCCAAGCGGCTGGGTGAGCCGGCCATCCGCCTGTGGGGAGATGGATCGCCGACCCGCGAATTTCTTTACGTTGAGGACGCGGCCGAGGCCATCCTGCTCGCGACCGAGAAGTACGACGAGGACCAGCCGGTCAACGTGGGCTCGGGTGAGGAGCTCAGTATTCGCGAGTTGGCCCTCTTGATTGCCAGCCTGACCGGGTTTACCGGCCGCATCGAATGGGATACCAGCCAACCCAACGGCCAACCGCGGCGCAGCCTGGATACGTCGCGCGCCCTCGATAAGTTCGGCTTCCGCGCACGGGTGCATCTGAATGACGGGCTGCAGGAAACGATCGCCTGGTACCTTTCGCGGGCGCGCCCCGGCGCCGACTGATTCTTCAACCTCTTCTCTCGAGCCTCACTCTATGTCCCTCGCCTCCCCCGACGCCACACCCGAGCCTGTTTCATCCGCGGCGGTGCCCCATTTGCAGGTGCGCGCGCGGCGCGGCTGGCAAGGCGTGGACTGGCGGGAACTCTGGCAGCACCGCGAGCTATTGGGCTTCCTGGCCTGGCGCGACATCCGCGTGCGCTACAAGCAGACGCTGCTCGGCGCCGGGTGGGCCATTCTTCAGCCGCTGCTCTCGATGGTCGTCTTTACCCTGTTTTTCGGCGGGCTGCTCAAAGTCCCCTCAGAAGGCCTGCCTTATGCGGTCTTCACCTACGCCGCGCTCGTGCCGTGGAATTACTTCTCGCAGGCGCTGGGCGGCGCGGCCGGCAGCCTGGTAGGCAATGCCGGGTTGGTCACCAAAGTGTACTTCCCGCGACTGGTCTTGCCGGTCTCGGGCCTGCTCGCGCGCCTAATGGATTTTGGTGCGGCCTTGCTGGTCGTCTTTGCATTGATGCTGTACTACCGCCTGCCGCTCCTGCCGAGCCTGGTGCTGCTGCCCGCTTTCCTGCTGCTGGCGATGGGCATCGCGCTCGGTGTGGGGTTGTGGCTGGCGGCGCTCAATGTGTACTACCGCGATATCCAGGTGCTGGTCCCCTTCCTTCTGCAACTGTGGATGTTCGCCACGCCGGTCGTCTATTCGAGCACGCTGCTCTCCGGGCCGTGGCGGATCCTCTACAGCCTGAACCCGATGGTGGCAGTGATCGAGGGATTTCGCTGGTGCCTGCTGGGCACGGCCGCGCCGGGGGCCAGCGTGTGGGTCGCGCTGGGCGTATCCGTGCTGCTACTGGTTTCGGGGGTGGTCGTCTTCACCCAGACCCAGCGCACGATGGCGGACGTGGTGTGACGATGACCAGAGCCGCCATTGCCGTGCGCGGGTTAGGCAAACGTTACCGACTGGGAGGCACTCCCGGTCTGGGAGGCACGCTGCGTGGCGGGCTCAGCGATTGGCTTGAGCGGCGGCGCGGCGGTGCGCGCAGCGGAGGAAAAGAACGCCCCGAGGAGTACTTGTGGGCCCTGCGCGATGTGTCTTTCGAGGTGCAGCCCGGAGAAGTGGTCGGG
>JBGOXY010000301.1:0-2564 GCA_041479415.1 Anaerolineae bacterium | reverse complement strand
CGTGGACGGATGGTCGAAGAGGTATTCGGCAACTTGGATGGCGGCCGCGCCGGCCGCCTGCAGCGGCTCAGCCGGCAGCCCGGTCCGCCCACGGTTGGCCATCGTGAGACCAAACCGCGTCAGATAGGCGATGACTAAGAGCGTGACCGCCGCCATGCCGCCCCACCGGGCGATGGCGGCCAACACACGAGAGAGCGGCGCCTTCTCCCACCGGGCTCGATCGCCAGCCAGGGCGGCCTCCTCAGCTGAGGCGGGAGGAGGCTCGCCCGGCGGAGGTGGTGGCACGGGCGCATCGTATGGGGCAGCGCGCAAGGCATCAAGGTCGGCGTCTCGCGCAGCACGCTTGGCTGCCTGGGCTGGTTCACCCTTCCAGGGCGGTACACGTTGGGTGCGCGAAGCGGGTTCATTGCTCCTCGCCAGGCCGCGAACTTGCCTCGATATGGGCTGGGTCGACGAGGGGGCAGGCTGCTTTTGAGGGGGTGCGGGGCTGCTGGCAGGTTGCGACTGGGCTTGATCTTCGAGGGACTTCAACCCCGCCCTGGCCGAGTGGCTTTCCGGGTGTATGCGCAGCACGTGCTCAAGATAGGCTCGCCGCCGCTCGCCGGAGGAGAGTGCGGCCAGTACCAACCAGGCCATTTCGTTCGTGGCGTCCACCGCAAGCGCCTGCTGTGCCAGTTGGCGCGCTCGCGTGCGATCGCCAGCGGCAAGTGCCTGGCGGGCGTCGGCGGCGGTGAGGTTGGCAGGGTGAATGGTCATGGACGGCGAGCAATTGTCGGTCGCGCGGCGCGAGCGTGCGCTAAGCTGCGGGCATGCGAGACGCAAGCCCCTGGCGCGCCGGCAAGCAGCATTCGGGGTGCATTGGGCCCAGGCTGCAGCCGGTTGAATTTGTGGCTGCCGCCCTTGGGTCGAGAGGCATTCGGCCCGGTGGCCCGTTCGGCACATTGTACACCGACGCGAGGCTCACCCCCCACGGTCAAGTGGCCTAATTGGACAGATGATTATCGGGTTCCCCGTGGCGGGCGGAGAGATCTTGTCGGTATCCGAGGCGCAAACAGCGGCGTGGCGGCAATTCGAGGGGCAACACCTTTTAATCTGTGCAGAAGACGGGATCACCTTGCGCACACAGGCGAGGACTAATCAGCCGGACCCGTCCGGCGGGGTGTCAGAACCGTACCGGCCCGACCGCTAACTGTCCAACTCGTGATCCGGCACCTGCGGCTGGGGACGGACCTTGGGCGCAAGCCCCAGAGAGGTGAGAACCCATCCCAGAAACCGCAGCGCGACCAGGGCCGCAGCAAAGGCCGAGGCTATGACCCCGATCAACCCAAGAATGCCCAGGCCGACGGAGCGCGCCAAGTGGCGCGGCTGTTCGAGCAGCACCGGCATCGAGCTCAGGCGGGCAAGTTTCTCGCGCAGCGAATGGACGAACTCCGGGCGAGGATGGCGGGGCGCCAGGCTGTTCTGCAGCAAACGCGCGAGGCGCGCTTCTTGGTACCTGATCTGCTTCATCTGACTGCATATCCCCACGTACAGAATCACTCAGGAGGAGCGCCGGCCTCGGGGCACGACCCGGCGGGCATGCTCTCCATCCTGCGGGTGTCCCTTCTCCACATGTTCTACCAGGTCGTCGCGTAGCGTGAGCAGCGTGCGATGGTAGAGGCTCTTGATCGCCCCCTCGGTTCGCCCCATGATCTCGCCGATCTCAGCGTTGGAAAGATCCTCGGCGTACTTGAGGATCAACAACTGCTGGCGTTCCTCCGGCAAGTGCCGCAACGCACGCAACAGTACGCGCCGTTCCTCTTCGTCTTCAGCCAGTTCGTGCGGCTGGTCGCCCGCTTCGCGTCCGAGTGCCTCGTCGAGCCCGACCACTTGCTGCCGGCTGTGGTCGCGATGCCAGTTGGCCACCAGGTTGTGGGCGATGCGATACAGCCAGGCCGAAAAAGGCAAGCCCTGGTCCTGATAGCCGTCGATATGCGTCAGCGCTCGCTGGAAGACGCGCGCCGTCAGGTCCTCGGCATCGTGCTCGTTGCCCATGCGGTAGTAGACGTAGGTGTAGATCTTCCGCACGTAGCGTTCGTACAGTTCGCCAAAGGCCTGCGGATCTCGCTTGGCGCGCCGGATGAGCCGAACTTCTTCGGTCGTAACGCTCAACCTGGTTGCTTCGCGCAGCCGCTATTCAAAGTAACACCTGCCGCGCGCCTCCGTTGCGTGAATAGGGCGAGTATAGCAGAGGCCGCGGGCTCAACCGCGGCTGAGGGGGCCGGCGTCACCCAGGCAATGGTGCAGAATGAGTTCGGCATCGGTGAGGGGATCGTCGTCGAAGGCGGGACGGCCCCCGGGCAGCACGCGCGCCACCAGGCGCTGCGCCGTGGTGCGCACCGCCTCGGGCACCTCGGGCTCGCGCGAGGCCCACACCAGCCAATCGTAGGCATTGCCCGGCACGCCCATTGCCCTGTAACGCAGGCGCAGCGCCTGGCCTGCGGCCCGGCGGGCGCAAACACGCGCCCGGCCCTCATTGCCGGCTGCGCGCGCTTGATACATGGCCTCCCGTTCGCGTTCGATCT
>JBGOXY010000300.1:0-2594 GCA_041479415.1 Anaerolineae bacterium | reverse complement strand
GCGCACCGCGTGCATGAAAGCATCCAAGACGCCGACGGAGATGTTGAAATTGGTGATGGCGTTCTCATTGATCTTGCAGGTGATGAATTCCTCGACGTCCGGATGGTCCACTCGCAGCACAGCCATGTTGGCGCCGCGTCGCGTGCCGCCCTGGGCGATCACACCGAAGGCTTCGTCGTAGACGCCGAGAAAGCCTACCGGCCCCGTGGCGCGCCCAGAGGAAGATTTGACCAGGCTGCCCTTGGGTCGCAATCGCGAGAACGAGAAGCCGTTGCCGCCGCCGGTCTGCTGGATGAGCGCCGCATCCCGCAAGGTCTGGAAGATACCGGCGCTTTCTCGGCCCATGTCGTCAGTGATCGGTAGCACAAAGCACGCGGCCAATTGGCCCAGGGGTGTGCCTGCGCCGGTGAAGGTGGGCGAGTTGGGGAAGAAGCGCAGGGAGGTCAACAGGTCGTAAAAGGTTTCGGCGATGGGGAGAGGGTCCTCGCCCCAGGATTGCTCGGCCGCGGCGATGCTTGAAGCCACGCGCCAGAACATCTCCTCCACGGTTTCGACGGGTGTGCCCTGCGCGCCTTTACGCAAGTAGCGCTTCTCGAGAACCACCCGCGCGTTGGGTGAGAGTGGGACGGGTTTCAACCAGGCTTTACCGTTGAGTTTGCGGGTGGGCATGCTCGTCGTCTTGCGAGTGGACATCCGATCCTCCGACCACGACTGTTGGTGGAATACCAATAGCACGTGCACCCCGCGGTGCCGTGTGCGGGCTAACTTTCCCGGAGAAGGCGGTTGATTTCGTCGCGAATGGAGCGCAGATCGTCGAGGCGCAGGTACACGATCGCGTACCGGATGTAGGCGATGTGGTCGAGTTCTTTCAACCCGGCAATCACCATGTCGCCGACGACTCGGCTTGAGACTTCGGCTTTGCCTAGCTGCTGGACGGAGGCTTCGACCTCACCCACCAGGCGGTCGATATCCGCCGCGGAAACCGGGCGCTTGGCACACGCGATCCGCAGACCGTGGGCAAGTTTCTCGCGGTCGAACTCCTCGCGGGTGCCATCCTGCTTCACGACCAGCGGTGAGGAGAGTACCGCCCGCTCATAGGTGCTGAAGCGCTGCCTGCATTTTAGGCACTCGCGCCGTCGGCGCACGCCGCCGCGGACATCGTGGGTTGTGTCGACGACCTTGGTGTCTTCGGTGCCGCAATACGGGCAGCGCATTGTCTTGGGTCCCCCGAACTATTGTTTCACGCCAGATGTACCCCGTTTCACAACGCCCTGCCCATACCTATGGGATTGCCATTCTAACACCGCCTGTGGATAACTTCAACAATTTTCCCCTACGCAAACCTTAAAGAATGGCATGAAGGGGTGGAATGCAAAGGGCGGAGCAAGCTCCGCCCTCGCATAGCCGTGACTGCGCCCCGTTACTTCTTCGGGGCCTCGCCCTCTTCGGGCAATTCTTCTTCCTTCTTACCGCGCTCAATGACCTCGGGTTCGGCCGGAACCGCCGCCGCGGCGACCGGCTCGACCACTTCCTCGGCCGCCTGTTGCTGCACGGTGGCCACGGACTCATCCAGGCTCATCAAGACGCGGATGGCCTCGGGCAGCTTGATGTCGCGCACGGCGATGGAGTCGCCGATCTTGGTGATGGCTGCGACGTCCACCTCGATATGGCTCATCAGGTCTTTGGGCAAGCACTCCACTTCGAGTTGGTCGAGCAGGTGGACCATAACGCCCGAGAGATCGCGCACCGCAGGCGAAACGCCGACGAACTCGATGGGGATGCGAACCCGAATGACACGGTCGGTGGGGACTTCGTAGAAGTCGACGTGCAAGATATCGCGACGGATGCTGTCGCGCTGCACTTCGCGTAGCAGTACCGAATGAGGCTTGCCCTCGAGAATCACGTCAATGAGTTGTGAGCCGGCAACTCGCGAGAGCACGCGGGCAGTCTCGCGAGCGTCAATCTGAATGGGCGTCGGCGCGACGGCTGGCCCATAGATGACAGCCGGGACCTTGCCCGATTGGCGCAGCGCGTACATGCCCTTGCCGATCGTCGTGCGGGGTTCAGCGTTTATTTGAATACTGGCCACGTGATTATCCTTGGGGGCGCCTCTCACCCAACTCCGGGCTGCCGTCGCCCCGAAAAACGTCCGGCCACGTGGGCCGGACGACTGGCTGACAGAGGCTGAGTGTACCAGCCACGCCCAACCTTGTCAAAGCTCGGGCCCGAAGGGGAAGGGCGCTAGATCTTCCCGGCCTCGATTTCGCGGACGGAGGCCACTCTGCGTTTGTGCCTTTCTTCGCCGGAGAAGGTGGCCCCAAGGAACGCGCGCACGATCTCGGTGGCGATCTCCGGGCCAATAATGCGGGCGCCTAGGCACAGGACATTCATGTCGTCATGTTCCACCGACTGGTGCGCGGAATAAGTGTCGTGGCACACCCCGGCATATATGCCTTTGATCTTATTGGCGGCGATGCACACTCCGACGCCTGAGCCGCACAGCAGAATCCCTCGTTCGGCGCGGCCCTCGAGGATTGCTTTCGCCACTTTCATGGCGTAGTCCGGGTAATCGACTCGGCGAGTGTCGTAAGTGC
>JBGOXY010000299.1:0-2599 GCA_041479415.1 Anaerolineae bacterium | reverse complement strand
CACCAGCTTGCGGATCACCTCCGGTGGTGCAACGACCCATGCCAGGCGCAACCCGGGCGAGAGCGTCTTCGAGAATGTGCTCAGGTAGATCACGTTGCCCCGGTAGCACGGGTCCCCATTGCGTCTCTGTTCGCCATCCAGCCGGCCCACCGTCGGCAAGTGCTCACCCTCGAAACGCAGTTGGCCGTACGGGTCGTCCTCCACGATTGGCACGCCGTGACGATCGGCAATCTCGACCAGCCGCTGACGGCGCTCGAGTGACAGCGTGACGCCGGTAGGATTCTGGAAATTTGGCAGGATGTAGATGAACTTGGGTCCGGTGCGCATGGCGTCTTCCAGTGCATCGGTCACCATGCCATCCTGGTCCATCGCCACGGGCACGAACTCCGCCCCGACGGCATTCCAAGCCTGGATCGCCCCCAGGTAGGTGGGGTTCTCCACCAGGATGTGGTCGCCGCGGTTGATGAATATCCGCCCCAAAAGGTCGAGTGCTTGTTGCGAGCCGGAGGTGATGAGCACGTTCTCCGCAGTGATCTCGAGGCCGTAGCGCATCGAGTGGCGCGCGATCATCTCCCTCAGCGGCTGGAAACCCTCGGTAGTGCCATACTGCAGCGCCTGCGCCCCAGATTCTGCCAGCACCCGTTCACACGCATGAGAGACCTCTTCGATCGGGAAGACATCCGGGCCAGGCAGCCCTCCCGCGAAGGAAATGATCTCCGGCTGCTCCGTGAATTTGAGCAGCTCGCGGATGGCCGAGCTACCCATGCGCTGTGTGCGTTGGGCGTAACGATGATCCCACAGGGTTTGCATGCTTAGGCTTCCTCCTCGATCCGGGCGTCTTTCGGCCGCCTCGGGTGAGCGAAAGCTCGCGAAAGTGCAACGCTGTGACGGTACTCCTGCACCTGCCGATCTACTTCGGAGGCAGTCCATCCCAACTCGCGGGCCAGCGTCTGGCCAACTCGCGGGGCCAAGTGCATCCCCCCGTCGGGCGATTCCAAGATAACCCGCGTCCGCCGGATGAGGACGTCGCTGATGGTTTGGGCCATCTCTTCCTCAACCGCATGGCGCACGCAGGCCCACGGGTAGGCAAGGCCCGGTTCGAGGCGTTTTGAGAGCTGCGGCGTCTCCAGCGCGCGGCGCACCACGCTCCACGCCTCGCCCCCGTACGACCAGACCAACTGGCGCATCAGGTCGTCTTCCAGCTCACCTTCTTCCGGCACGGCGGCCTGCGGCAGAATCGAATGTCCGCGTGTGACGGATGGCCGCCGGGGCGCGGGCAAGTGCGGGCAGGCCAGGTCGACGACCTTGGCCGCCATGGAGCGGAATGTGGTCAGCTTGCCGCCGGCTACGGTGAGCAACCCCGAGGCGCTCGTCACGTAGCGATGCTCGCGCGAAACGCGCCCAGGGCGCTCCTCGTCATTGCGCAGCAGGTTACGCACGCCCGCCCAGGTACTGAGAATGTCCGCCTCCACCCCCTGGACCTCGCGAAACGAAGCGCGCATCGCCTCCAGCATGTAGGCCACGTCATCCGAGTCGGCGGAGGCCTCCTCCAGAGGGCCGGTGTAGTCGGTATCGGTCGTTCCGACGTAAGCGAACCTTCCCCACGGGACGAGAAACAGCTTGCGATGATCGCGCGGGGAAGAGAAGACCACGGCATGCGTGCACGGAAAGCGCTCACGCCGGAAGACAAGATGAATGCCTTTGGTCGGGCGCAGCAGCGGGCGCGCCCCTGGCTCATCCATCCCGCGGATGGCATCCGCCCACGGGCCAGCCGCATTGACCACCACCGTCGCGCGCACCTCCGCGTGCCGCCCGCGCAGCCGGTCGTGCACGGCAACCGAGGCGATCGTTCCGCGGGTATTGCGACCGAGATCAACAACTCGCGCATGGTTGCAGACGACCGCTCCAGCCTGGGCAGCGGCACGCACGACCGCCCACACCAGGCGCGCATCATCACATAACGCGTCGTAGTAACGCGCCGCGCCCTTCAACCCGCGGGTCAGAAGCACCGACTCGCGAGCGAGGGCCTCCTGCGGTCGCAGCATGCGATGGTGCTGGGCGCGGCTGACCGAACCCAGCAGTTCATACACACTCAATCCGGCGTTCATCACCCGCGGCCCAGGGTGATCGTGCTGATAGAACGGGATGAGGAAGGGGGTACGCCGCACCAAGCCCGGCGCCAGACGCAGCAGCACCCCGCGCTCTTGGCTGGCTTCGCGCACGAGCCCCAGGTGCAGATACTCGAGGTAGCGCAGGCCTCCGTGGATCATGCGCGAGGAGCGGCTGGAAGTGCCGAAGGCGAAGTCATCTTGCTCGATGAGGGCTACCCGATAACCGCGGAGAGCTGCATCCCAGGCCACGCCGGCGCCCACGATGCCGGCGCCGATCACCACCAGGTCGAACGTCTCGCGCTCCAGCCTCGACCAGTGCTGCTCGCGATCGAGCTTCACCGAGGCCTCCACATCACACCGGGGTTGAGTATGCTCTGCGGATCCACATGATGCTTCACCGCCATGAGCAGTTGATATCCTGCCGGCCCAACTTCCGCCTTGAGCCACGACGCATGCGACCGTCCGATCCCGTGATGGTGAGTGAGGGT
>JBGOXY010000298.1:0-2640 GCA_041479415.1 Anaerolineae bacterium | reverse complement strand
CCGCGATATACTTGCGCAGGCGTTCACCTGCGCAGATTGGAGTGTGGAAGTTTGCTTTGGGGGTATGCCCTGATGACCCCACGCGCCGAACTCCGCGACCCCGATCGACGACGACCCACGGCGCGCATGAGCCGTATCCAGGCCTGTGCCGCCGTTCCGATTCCGACCCCGGCGCGTCCCCAATGTGCGCCTGAAAGCGATTGGCTTTGGGGCACAGCCAGTCCCCATGATGAGTCGTTTCGCCGCTCCTTCGCCTCGGCGGCGGAATGAGATAGGAGGTACCAACGATGGCGGAAAGTGTTGTTGAACGACTGCAAGCGACCAATCCGGATATGGAGATCTGGTGGGACTCCTCGCCGCTGATCTTCGACGCGTGGGTCAAGAAGATGGTCGAGGCCGCCCCGGCTGCACAGAAGAAGGAGCTGGAGGCACAACTCCGGCGGCTCTTGGTGTGGGACGACATGGCCAAGAGCGTCATCCGCGGCTGCACCACCAACCCGCCGCTTTCACTGGGCGCGATCAAGGACAACCCGCCGATGTGGGAGAAGTGGGTGGATGAGAAGATCAAGTCGAGCCCAGGGCTGAAGCTCAAGGACCTGTGGTGGGTGACGTATAAGGAGATCGTTCGACGTGGCGCCGAAAAGCTGCTGCCGATGTATGAGGCTTCTGGCGGACGGCGGGGCTGGGTCTCCGGTCAACTCGACCCGCGCCTGTTCACCGAGAAGGAAGTGATGTACGCGCAGGCCGATGAGCTGGTGGCGCTCTCACCCAACGTGATGATCAAGGTGCCCGCTTCCACCCAAGGCGTGGACGTGGTGCGGTACCTGACGTCCAAGGCCATCTCGACCAACGTCACCACCTGCTTCAGCCTGCCGCAGATCATGGCCGTGGCACGGGCGGCGCGCGAGGGTGTGGAAGAGGCCAAGAAGAACAAGGTCGACATGTCGCGCTGGCGCGCGGTCATCACCCACATGCTCGGGCGCCTGACCGAACGGGAGGTCATCTGGGAGCAAGCCCGCTACTACGGGGTCAACTGGACCGAAGCCGACCGGCGCTGGTTCGGCCTGGGTGTATTCAAGAACGCCTACCGCCTTCTCAAGGAAGGCGCCTATCCTTCAAAGATGCTGCTGTGCTCGGTGCGCCCTGGCCCGCTGGTCAACGGCAAGCAGCGCTTCTGGGATATCCAGGAACTGGCCGGCGGCGACATCGTCTACACGCTGCCGCCCTACGCCCTCGAGCCGATGTTCGCCCTGGGGGATCTGCTGGACTTCCGCGAAGGGGCGATCGAGGAGCCGATCCCCGAGTCGACCGTCGAGAAGATCTACCAGATGCCGTACACCATGCAGGCCTACGAGCCGCACGGGATGTCGCTCGATCAATTCAACTCGCATCCCGCCACGATCTACACCGTGGGCGAGTTCACCAAGGCGGTGCAAGGGGTTGAGGACTTCTGCAAGGGACGCATGGAAAAGGCCGGGGTACCCCTGAGCTAGAGGCGGAGGATACGACGGCCCGCCCGGCCGAAGTCTCCTTCAAGAAGGGCGGGCCGCACGAACAAATGGAATCCGGATGATTGAAAAGAAGATACTCTTCACGCCCGGGCCGGTGATGACCTCCCGCCGGCTCAAGTCGGTGCTGGCGCACCCGGATATGCCTCACCGCCAACCGGCCTTCGAGCAGATCGTGCGGCGCATTCGCGCCAACCTGCTGACGTTGTTCCGCGCCGACGCGGACTATGTGGCGGTTGTGGTCAGCGGCTCGGGAACCGCCGCTAACGAAACGGCGCTCTCCTCGATCGTGAAACCGGGCGAGGGCGTGCTGCTGGTCAAGAACGGCGAGTTCGGCAACCGCCTGGAAGACATCCTGGCGTGCTACGGGTACGAACGTCGGACGATCGATCTACCGTGGGGCACGATGCCCGATCCGGCCGCGGTTGGAGCCGCGCTCGCCGCCAACCCCCGCCTGGCGTGGGTGTGCATGGTCTATCACGAGACGAGCACCGGAATGATCAACCCGGTGCGCGCCGTGGGCGAGGTCGTGCGCAGCCACGGGCGCAAGCTGTTCATCGATTGCGTCAGCGCGGTCGGCGGGCAGGATATCGACGTGCTGCGGGATCACATCGACCTGTGCACCGGCGTGCCCAATAAGGCCCTCGCGGGGACGACGGGCTGCTCATTCGTCGTCGCGCGGCGCGCCAGCGTGCCCGCGCTGGGCCCGGATATGCCGCGGCGGAATGTCTACCTCAACCTGCAGAAACACATCGAGTGGGCGGAGAAGACCAACCAGACGCCGAATACCCCGGCGGTGACCATGTTCATCGCCCTGGATGCTGCCCTGGAAGAGCTGATGGAAGAGGGGCTGGAGGCCCGCATTCGCCGCTACCAGGAGTGCGCCGCGATTGTGCGTGCCGGGGTGAGGGCACTCGGGCTGCGTGTCTTGTTGTCCGATGCCCAGGCCTCCAACACCGTCACCTCGGTCTTCTTGCCGGCGGGCGTGTTGCTGAGAGATTTCATCAGTGAGCTCGACCGGCGCGGCTATGTTGTGTATGCCGGGAAGGGGCCGTTCTACGACCAGAACATGTTCCAGATTGCCAACATGGGTTGGATCCGTCCGGCCGACTGCCGCGCGCTGCTCAAAGTG
>JBGOXY010000297.1:0-2644 GCA_041479415.1 Anaerolineae bacterium | reverse complement strand
CGCTGGAACATCGTCAGCAGGTAGATCGCTGCGAGGATCACCCCCAGCACCGAGAGTGCCGCAAACCACGGCGAGCCGAGCGCGCTCGAGCCGTATGCGCCGAGGAGCACGGTGAACTCACCGATGAAACCGTTCAGCCCGGGCAAGCCCATCGACGACAGCGTGACGATCAGCGTCAGCGCGCCGTACACCGGCACGATCTTCCACAGCCCGCCGAACGCGGAGAGATCGCGCGTGTGGCGGCGCTCGTAGATCAGGCCGACGATGAGAAACAACGCGCCGGTCGAGAGGCCGTGGTTGACCATTTGCAGGATGCCGCCCGACACGCCCTCGGCGTTGAGGGCGAAGATGCCCAGCATGACAAAGCCCAGATGGGAGACCGAGGAGAACGCGACCAACTTCTTGAGGTCCTGCTGCGCGTACGAAACCGCCGCGCCGTAGATGATGCCGATCACCGCGAGGCCGCCCAGCCACGGGGCAAGCTGCACCGCCGCCTGCGGGAAGAGGCTCAGGTTGAAGCGCACGAAACCGTAGGAGCCCATCTTCAGCAGCACGCCGGCCAGGATGACCGAACCGGCGGTGGGCGCCTCGACGTGGGCATCCGGCAGCCACGAGTGCAACGGCCACATCGGCACCTTGATGGCGAAGGCCAGCGCGAAGGCCAAGAACAGCCACACTTGCAGGTTGGGCGGAATGCCGCCGCGCGCCACGAGGTCGGGCAGCGAAAACGTGCCGCTCGCTAGCCCCAGCCAGATGATGGCCAAGAGCATCAGCACCGAGCCAGACATGGTGTACAGGAAGAACTTGATTGCGGCGTAGATGCGCCGCTCGCCACCCCAGATGCCGATCAGGAAATACATCGGCACCAGGGTGAACTCCCAGAAGATGTAGAAGAGGAAGAGATCCATCGCCAGGAAGACGCCGGTCATGCCCACTTCGAGCAGCAGGAAGAAGATCATGAATTCCTTGACCCGCTCGGTGACCGACTTCCAGGTGGAGAGCAGCGCCAGCGGCGTGAGCAGCGCGGTCAGCAGCACCAGCAAAATGCTGATGCCATCCAGCGCCAGGTGGTACTCGATGTTCCACAGGCCGCCGAACTGGATCCACGGCGCGCGCACCACGAGCTGCAGCCCCGGGTCGCTCTTGTTGAAAAGCACCAGCACCCACATGGCCAGGCCAAAGGTGACGAGTGAGGTGAGCAGGGCCACCCAGCGCAGCACACTTTTCCACTCCTCCTTGAGGAAGAGCAGGATCAGCACGCCCACCAGCGGGAAGAAGGTGACCAGTGTGAGAGGCTGAAGCAAGAGACTCATGGTTGCTCCTCGATCGATCGGCATGCACCCACCCTGCGCGCAGCCTCAGCGCAGGCCGAGCACGATATACCCCAGGGCCGCCACCACCCCGAGCAGGAAGACCGTGGCGTAAGCGCGGACGTAGCCCACTTGCAGCCGGCGCAGACCCTCGCCCAGGCGCCGCACCCCACGCGCCAGCCCGGTGAAGAAGCCATCCACCAAAGGTAAGTCGATGCGCCAGGCGAGCACATTGGTCAGCCAGGTGAAGCCGCCCGCCAGCACGCGTTCGTGCACAAAGTCGTGCCAGAAACGCATCTCGATGACCTCGGCGGTGCGCTGGGCCAGCCACACGTAAGGGTGAACAATCAGCGCGTTGTAGATCTCATCGACCCACCACTTCTTCTCCATGCCCAGGTGCAGCGGGCCAAGGATCGCGCGCAAGGGGTCCACGACGCCGGGGGCCACAGGGCGCGCGCGATAGAAGGACGCGGCCAGGGCGATGGCCGCCAGGGCGAGCGCGGTCGAGAGCCCGGCGACGAGCAGGTTGAACTCGCCCACCTCGGCTTCGCCGAGCGTATGGCCCAGCCAGGTGGTGAGCGTGTGCAGCCCCGGCAGGTTGAGCGCCCCGCCAACGATGGAGAGGGCGGCCAGCACCACGAGCGGCGCGGTGATGATGGGCGGATTCTCGCGCGCGCCCTCGGCCGCCGCGCTGCGCGGTTGCCCGAAGAAGACCAGCCACACTTGGCGGGTCATGTAGAAAGCGGTCAGGAAGGCGGCGGCGGTGAGGGTCAGGTAAATGCCCGGCGAACGGTGGAAAGCGTCGGCCAGGATTTCATCCTTGGAGAAGAATCCCGCCAGCGGCGGCAGGCCGACCAGCGCGACGGCGCCGATGAGATACACCCAGCGCGTTACGGGCATGCGCTGCCACAGCCCGCCCATGTTGCGCATATCTTGCGGGTCGAAGGGTTCGGCCGCGTGCGCGCCGTGCCCGGCGTGGGCGGCATGATGGTGTCCCGCCTCGACGCCCAGGATGACCGACCCGGCCGAGAGGAAGAGCAGCGCTTTGAAGAAGGCGTGGGTCACCAAATGGAACATGCCCGCCACGTATGCGCCCAGGCCGACGGCGGCAACCATGAAGCCCAGCTGACTGATCGTGGAATAGGCCAGCACCTTCTTGATGTCGTTTTGCGCCACGGCGATCGTCGCCGCGAACAGCGCCGTGGCCGCGCCCACCACAGCCACCACGTCCTGTGTGGCCGGCGCGAGGGCCAGCAGCGCGTGCGAGCGAGTCATCATGTAGATGCCGGCGGTGACCATGGTCGCAGCATGGATCAGCGCCGAGACCGGCGTGG
>JBGOXY010000296.1:0-2657 GCA_041479415.1 Anaerolineae bacterium | reverse complement strand
GAGGATGCCCTCCAGATCCCTGCCGGTGATGTACTCCATCACCAGGAAGGAGCGCTCGCCGATGGTGAAGTAATCGTAGATGCGCGGAATGGCCGGGTGGGTGAGCGTGGCCAGCAGGTTAGCTTCACGTTCAAAGCTCGAAAGCACGGCCTCCAGCATGGCGGCATCATGGCTCGAGTGGAGAAGCTCCTTCACCGCCACCAGGCGGGTGATGTTGGGGAAGCGCAGGTCGCGCGCCTGATAGACGGCGCTCATCCCGCCACGCCCGAGTTTGCGCAGCACGCTGTAGCGGCTCTCGAGCACCGTCCCCTGGCTGAGCGTGGCGGTACCAGTGCGCGCTGGCCCCAGGGGGGCGGTCATCGGATCGGTGGCCAGAGGGAAGACTCCTTCAGGCCGTGCAGATAGAGCGCCACGGTCTCAGACGATTATAAGCACGGGCCGCACGCCCCGCAAGCCTCACCGTCTTGTGGGGCTGTCCCAAGGGTGGGCGCGTCGCAGCCGGTGTATTCACCTGGCTGCGGGCAAGAGGCGGGTCACCCCCGCGCGCCTCGGCCGGGTGCAGGTCGCTATCCGCCCGGTGGAGCGGCCGAGATTTTCCACCGTCGCACCCACTCCAGGGCGCGCGTGAGCGTGGGCTTCCACTCCGTGGCCGGGACGGCGGCGGGAATGTACAACGCACCACGGCTGTAGCGCATCCCTTCCGGAACTTCAGGGGGCTCAAGCCCCTGCGGCAGGTACAGGCGCAGCACCAAGTTGCGGTTCTCCATCGACACGCTCTCGACGCCGGCCTCCAGCGCTTTCACCTTGACGCGCAGCTGGTAGAGCAAGTGCTCCACCGCCTCCGGCAGCGCACCGAAGCGATCCTCCATTTCCTGGGCCAGGGCGAGCACCTCGCCCTCGCGCGTCAGGTCCGCCATCCGCCGGTAGAGCCGCACGCGCGCTTCGCGGCTGGGCACGTAGTCGTCGGGGAGGGAGGCGTTCAGCGGCAAGTCCACGCTGACCAGGCCAGCTTCCAGCCCGGGCAGCACGCCTTCGCGCTGATCGCGCGCGCGACGGACGGCCTGGGCCAGGAGTCGCGTGTAGAGGTGGAAACCGATGGCGGCGATGTGTCCGTGCTGGCGCGCGCCAAGGATCTCGCCCGCGCCGCGAATCTCCAAATCGCGCATGGCGATGCTGTACCCGGCGCCCAACTCGGTTTGTTCAGCCAGCGTCTGCAATCGCTCGTGCGCCTCCGGCGTGGGACGATGGCGGCGTTCGGTGAAGAAGTAGGCGTAGCCGCGCATGGCGCTGCGCCCGACCCGCCCGCGCAATTGGTAAAGCTGGGCCAGGCCGAAGGTGTCGGCACGCTCGACCACCAGCGTGTTGGCCGAGGGGATATCCAGGCCCGACTCGATGATCGAGGTGCACAGAAGCACGTCCACTTCGCGGGCCAAGAAAGCGGCCATGGCTCGCTCCAACTCGTGTTCGTGCATCTGGCCGTGGGCGACAACCAACCGCGCTTCGGGAATGATCCGCTCCAGGCGCTGGCGTGCCGCGAGGATGGTCTCGACGCGATTGTGCACGTAAAACACCTGCCCGCCGCGATCGAGCTCGCGCAGGATGGCCTTGCGCACCGCGCCCTCCGAATAGGCACCCACGCTGGTCACGACAGGCAGGCGCTCTTGGGGCGGGGTGTCGATGGTGGAGATGTCGCGCACGCCGGTGAGTGAGAGGTACAACGTGCGCGGGATGGGCGTGGCCGTGAGAGTCAGGACGTCCACTTCGGTGCGCAGTTGCTTGAGATACTCCTTGTGAGCCACTCCGAAGCGCTGCTCTTCGTCGATGACCACCAGTCCGAGGTCTTTGAAGTGCACGTCTCGTTGCAGCAGGCGATGCGTGCCGATAACCACGTCCACCCGGCCCTCGGCTAATTCGCCAAGCACAGCCTGCTGTTCGGCCGGCGTGCGAAAGCGTGAGAGCATTTCCACGCGGGCCGGGAAGGGTAGCAGGCGCTGGGCAAAGGTCAGCGCGTGCTGTTGGGCGAGCAGGGTGGTGGGCACGAGCACCGCCACCTGACGCCCAGACATCACGGCCTTGAATGCCGCGCGCAGTGCGACTTCGGTTTTGCCATAGCCCACATCGCCGCAGATCAAGCGATCCATCGGCCGCGTGGATTCCATGTCACGTTTGACAGCTTGGATGGCCAGAAGCTGGTCTTCGGTCTCGACGTAAGGGAACGAGGCTTCCAGCTCCTGCTGCCATGGGGTATCGGGGCCGAACGCGATTCCCTGGGCGGCTTGGCGACGCGCGTACAGGTCGAGCAGCTCGCGGGCGATATCTTCGACGGCATGCCGCGCCCGCTCGCGGGCCAGTCCCCATTCTGCGGTTCCGAGCCGCGACAGTGTGGGTGGATGCTCATCGGCACCGACATAACGCGTGAGGCGGTCCACCTGATGCACCGGAACGAATACCTGATCGCCCCCGGCGAACTCCACCTGCAAGTACTCACGCGAGGTGCCCTCCACCGTGCGGCGTACCAGGCCTGCGAATCGCCCGATGCCGTACTCGACGTGCACAACGAAATCGTCGGGATTGAGATCGGCGTACTCGGCTTCCGGAGGCAGTGCCGCGGCCCGCGCACGGCGGCGAGGTTCAGGTCGAACCCAACCGAAGATCTC
>JBGOXY010000295.1:0-2665 GCA_041479415.1 Anaerolineae bacterium | reverse complement strand
TTCAGCTTCTTCTTGCAGCGCGGCTACATCAACGTCGGCTTCATGGGCGGGGCGCAGATCGACCGGCTGGGGAACGTCAACGCCACGGTCATCGGGGACTATGCCAAACCCAAGGTGCGCCTTCCGGGTTCGGGCGGGGCGGTGGAGATCGCCGCGTGGGCTGATCGCTGTTACTTCATCACTCCGCACGAGAAGCGCCGCTTCCCGCCCAAGGTCGATTTCGTGACCTCGGCCGGGTACATCGGCCCACGCGCGCAGCGAGTACAGGCCGGGGTGCGCGGCGGCGGCCCTGCGGCCGTGGTCACCCATCTTGGGATCATGGAACCCGATGAGTCGGGCGAGCTCGTCCTCGCGGCGCTCCATCCGGGTTGCACAGTGGAGGCGGCCACGGCCAATACCGGCTGGCCGCTACGGACGGCAGCCTCCCTGCGCGCCACCGAGCCCCCCAGCGCGCTCGAGCTGCGCATTCTGCGCGAAGAACTCGACCCCCAGCGCATCTACCTTTCCTGAAACCGTAAGCCTTGTGCGACGTGTGCGCTGCAACCCGTTTGCAGGAGCACGGCCGTCCACGCGCACGTCTCCCTCGCCGGCGTCATCCTTCGGCTGCCCGAGACGGTCTTCTTCTATATATATGGAAGAGAGGGGTGCCGCTGGGGCAGTTACAGCCACTTGCGCCAACGGAAGAAGAGGATGAGCGAGAGGCTGACCGTGGCCATGAGGCCGAGCGCCCACGCATAGCCCAGGGGCCAGCGAATCTCCGGCATATGCACGAAGTTCATCCCGTAGATGCCCGCGATGAGCGAACTCGACATGAGCAGAATCGAGGCGATGGTCAGCACTTTGACTGCCTCGTTAAGGCGATTCGATTGAACCGAGAGGAAGCTATCGAGGGCGTTCGAGAGCAGATCGCGGTAGGTATCGACGCTGTCGGTGACCCGCACCAGGTGGTCATAGACGTCTTGCAGATAGGCCACGTCCTCGGTGGTGAAGACGGGCAGCTCGCGCCGCAACAGGTGGTTAAGCACATCGCGTTCGGGGGCCACCACCCGCCGCATGTTGAGCAGCCCCTTCTTGAGGCGAAAGATCGTCTCTAGCGACTTCGGGTTGAACTCGGTGAAGAGCGAATCCTCGAGCTCGTCCACTCGGTCGGCAATCTGATCCATCAGCGGGAAGTATTCGTCCACCACGGCATCCAGCAGAGCGTGCACGGCCGCGCCGATCTTGGGTTGCAGTGGGCCATTCTTGAGTTCCCAGCGGGCCATGCTGCCCACCACCTCTGGCAGCGGCTGCTCGTGGATCGACACCAGGTAATTAGCCCCCACAAACAAATGGAAGGGTTGAAGATCGAGATCACCCGTCTCGCCAATCAGCCGCGTGGCATAGAACGCCAGCGAGTAGTAATCGCTGTACAGGTCAACCTTCGGACGTTCGGAGGCGCGGGTGGCGTCTTCGATGGCCAGCGGGTGGAAATGGAATTTCTCGCGCAGCAGGGCAATGTCGTCCTCCTGCGGGCGCTCGATATCGAGCCAGACCTGATTGCCCGGCGCGGCCAGGTCGCGATCGAGATGCTCGAAGTCGGTGCTCTGGGCAACCGAGCTGTTGTGGGCGATGAGCAGCGCGCGCATGGGCGGAGTCCTCCTGCGGGGTACCGTGGCGACGGAGTATAGCACGGCGGATGGAGGCATCTGGCGGGTCGCTCGAGGCGGAGTGCGGCGTTCACCCATCCTTCAGGCCGCCTTCACACCGTCTTCACAGGCGAAGGGTATCTTCGGGTAGATAAGAACCGGCCGGGAGACCGTGCGGGCCCAGCGGCCCGCGATCCGGCACATCCAAAATGAGGTGAAGAATGCGAAAGGCATTGCTTTGGACGGGGGTGGTCGTGCTGGCCCTCGCGCTGGGCGTGGGCGGAGCCGCCGGCGCCGGCGCGCTCATCGTGCGCACGCAAGAAAAGGCGGCGGCCCTCAACCCGCAATCGGGCACGACACCCGACGACACGCTGCCGTTCTTCGGATTCCGCGGGACGGACCGACAGCGGAGGATGCCGAGTTTCGGCACCACCCCGCGCGGCGGGCAGGAGACGTGCCCGTTCGACGGCTTCGGCGCTATGCCGGGCGGAATGATGGGCTCGTGGCGTGACTACGGCGACCAGAACGGTACCTGCCCGCGCAACGATAGCCGGCGGATGCCCCGCGGCGGGATGTGGGGCAACAGCGGTGTGCCACCCACAACTCAGGGCGAACGCATCCCACTGGATTCGGCCGTCGAGAAGGCACAATCGTACGCACAATCGATCGACCCGGGGCTGACCGTTTCGGAAGTGATGGAATTCGATCAGAACTTCTACGCGCTGATCATTGACAAGGAGACCGGCCGCGGCGCACTGGAAGTACTTATCGACCCGATCACCGGTGCCGTTCACCCGGAGCCGGGCCCGAACATGATGTGGAATACGAAGTACGGGCACATGCGCGGCGTGCGCAGCGAGGCGGTCGACAACTCGATCACTCTCGATGCGGCGCGCGAGAAGGCGCAGCAATTCCTCGATGATGCGCAGCCAGGTGCCGTCTTGGCCGAGGGTGGAGTGAGTTTCTACGGTTACTACACGTTTGACTACCAGGTCGATGGAAAGCCGGCGGATATGCTCAGCGTGAATGGACTGAGTGGC
>JBGOXY010000294.1:0-2667 GCA_041479415.1 Anaerolineae bacterium | reverse complement strand
GATGGTTACCAGGCCAACCGCAATTTGATCCTCTCCAAGCACGCGCGTGCCGATTCGCTACCCGGCCTGGAGATCTTGGCCGACGATGTGCGCTGCACACACGGCGCGACGGTGGGCCAGTTGGATGAAGATGAAGTGTTCTATTTGATGACGCGCGGGGTACCGCGGCCGGAGGCCGAGCGCGTCGTGGTGGATGGGTTTTTCGACACGATCATGCAACGCATTCCCTTCGAAGGTGTCCGACACCGACTGCGCTCAGCTATCGATGCTAAAATGGGCGCTTCGGTTCGGGGCTAGAAGGGCGGAGAATGAATTCTCGTCGCGAACCTTATGGCAAGCCGGAAGTCCCGGCCAAGACTATCGCCCAGGCCTTCGCCATCGGCGAAACGGTGGAAGTGCTGTGCGATCACAAACGCAGCGGGCGGCGCGTGCGCGATTGGGTGGAGGGCACGATCGTCCACGCCGACGGGCGCATGACCGCGGTCCAGTTCCGCAGCGATGTCTACCTGACCGACGGCTGGATGGTCCCCGACCGCATTCTGTGGTTCACGCGCGGCTCGGAGAAGATCCGCTCGGTCCGGCGCCGCGCGCGGGCGCGCCTGGCACGCGCCGGCGGCAAGCGCCGCAACTGAGCGACGCCCGATCCCGCCCAAGGAACTTATGACCCCGGCCACTGGATCTCCCACCCTGGATGTTGCCCGGCTACGCGAGCAGTTCCCTGTGCTCGCGCGCGAGATGAAACCCGGCGTGCCGCTGGTGTATCTCGATTCGACGGCCACCTCGCAAAAGCCGCTGGCGGTGATCGAGGCCATGGATGTCTTCTACCGCCTGCACAACGCCAACATTCACCGCGGCGTGTATCAACTGGCGGAAGAGGCCACGGCCCAGTTCGAGGCGGCCCGAGCGCGCGTGGCTGCCTTCATCGGCGCGGCGGAACCGGCCGAAATCATCTTCACCCGCAACACGACCGAGTCAATCAACCTGGTGATGCGCACCTGGGCCCAGGCCAACCTGGCGGCGGGCGATACGATCGTGCTGACCGAGATGGAGCACCATTCGAATATCGTGCCGTGGCAGATGCTGGCGGCCGAGAAGGGCCTGAAGCTGGAATTCGTGCCGGTGAGCGACGACGGGCTGCTGGTTCTGCCCGTGTATGAGAAGCTGCTCGAGCGCCGGCCGAAGCTGGTGGCCGTGGGGCACATGTCGAATGTGCTCGGCACGATCAACCCGGTGGCCGAGATGAGCCGCCAGGCGCACGCCGCCGGTGCGGTGGTGCTGGTGGATGGGGCCCAGTCGGTGCCCCACATGAAAGTGAACGTGCGCGAACTGGGGGCCGACTTTCTGGCGTTCTCCTCGCACAAGATGTGCGGCCCAACCGGCATCGGCATCCTGTACGGCCGGCGCGAACTTCTCGAAAAGATGCCTCCGTTCCTGGGCGGCGGCGACATGATCCGCCGGGTGCGGCTGCACGAATTCAGCACCAATGAGATTCCCCACAAGTTCGAGGCCGGCACGCCGGCCATCGCCGAGGCCATCGGGCTGGGGGCGGCTATTGCGTTCCTCGAGGCGGCCGGCATGGATGCAATCCACGCCCACGAGCAGGACCTCATCGCCTACACCCTCGACCGCCTGAGCGAGGTGCCGGGCGTGCACGTGTACGGACCCGCGCCGGCGGTGCGCGGCGGGGTGGCTTCATTCGTGATGCAGGCCGCCCACCCGCACGACGTCGCGCAGATTCTGGATGCAGATGGCGTGGCCGTGCGTGCCGGGCATCACTGCGCCATGCCGCTGCACGAGCGCTACGGGCTCATGGCCACCACCCGCGCGTCGTTTTACCTGTACAACACGCGCGAAGAGGTGGACCGGCTGGTGGCCGCCGTGCAGAAGGTCAACGACATCTTCGCCTAAGACGAGCACGCGGGAAACGTATGGACGACCTGTACCGAGAACAAATCATCGATCACTACAAGAACCCCCGCATGAAGGGGACCCTCGACCCGCACGACATATCGTACGAGGACGACAACCCGTTGTGCGGCGACCGCCTGCGTATCGACGTGCGGTTGGGGGCGGACGGCCGTGTTACGGAGGCCGCCTTCTCCGGCCAGGGCTGCGCCATCTCGATGGCGTCGGCGGACCTCTTGACCGAATCGATCATCGGCAAATCGCTCGAGGAAATGCGGGCGATCGGCAAGGACGACATCCTGGAGATGCTCGGGATCGAGCTCTCGCCGGTGCGCCTGAAGTGTGCGCTGCTCTCGCTCAAGGTGCTCAAAGCCGGAGCGTACGGCCTGGCTGAAGTGCACGACCTCGACTAGCACCGCCTCCCATCCCGCCCATCATCGAAGGCCACCCGGCATGTTCAACTACCTCAAACTGCAAGACGATCAGGTTCAATATGTCTCCGTCGGCCCGCTAGCGAATTTCGCCAATGGCTCGCGCTGGCTGTTTGAGATCGACGGCCAGCCGATTGCCCTCTTGCGCATCGGCAGCGAGTGGTACGCCATTGCCGACTTGTGCACGCACGACCAGGGACCGCTGGGGGAGGGCGAACTGGAGGGATTCGAGATCGAATGCCCGCGCCACGGTGCCCGCTTCGACGTGCGAACTGGCAAAGCTCTCCTGCTTCCGGCGGTGGTCGACATCCCCGCCTACCCCGTGCGCGAG
>JBGOXY010000293.1:0-2668 GCA_041479415.1 Anaerolineae bacterium | reverse complement strand
CGAGCCGAGAAGGAGAAGCTGCCCAACGTGGCACGCCTGTTCCTGGCCACAGCCTATGCAGAGAGGGTTCACGCCAGCAATCACTTGCGCGCGCTGGAGGGTATCGCCGGCACGGCGCCGAATCTGGGCGAAGCCATCGCCGGCGAAACTTACGAGGTGGAGGAGATGTACCCGGCCTTTACCGCGGTCGCCGAGCGCCAGGAGGAAAAGAAGGCCCTGCGGTCGATGAGCTGGGCCCTCGAATCCGAGAAGGTGCACGCCGCGTTGTACGGGGCGGCCAAGCGTGCCGTCGAAGGCGGGACGGACATTTCCGCGGCAGACGTCTTTGTGTGCGGCGCGTGCGGCTTCACGGTCGAGGGTACAGCCCCGGATGTCTGCCCGGTGTGCGGTGCCAAGCACGAATCCTTCCGCAAGTTCTAGCGCAGACCGAGTCGGGCAAGACCTCCCGCGCCCTGCGGCCTCGCAGGGCGTGTGTGTTTTTGCGTCTCCGCTGACCCGGGGACATGCGCCATTTTCTGCAGCCGGAGATGGCTGCACCGCTTCTCCCCGAATTGGGACGCAAGCTGGGTTTAGAATGGGGCCCGTGCGATGGATCCTGGCTGCACCGTCGCGGCACCACGCCGGCCGGGCGGATCGATATGGGAGAGAATGCCTTATCCGAACTGAAAGAGATGATCCGCGCTCGCGCGGCGGAGCTGGGTTTCGCCTTGTGCGGATTTACCACCTCTGGACCCCCAGCGCACAAGGCAGCCTACGAGGCTTGGCTGGACGCCGGACGGCACGCCGGGATGGCCTACCTCGCCACCGCGCGCGCCCGCAGCACACGCGCCGATCCGCGCCGGCTGATGCCTGCCTGCCAGACCATCATCGTCTTGGGTTGTTTGTACCCTCCACCGCTTCCACCGACGGATGACCCGCTGGGCGGCCGCGTCGCCGCTTATGCCGTGGGCGACGACTATCACGACCTCCTCCCGGCAAGAGCCTGCACTCTGGCCGAATTTATCGTCGCCCAGGTCGGCCTGCCCCTCGAGTGGCGTGCCGTCAGCGACACGGCCCCTCTCCTCGAGCGGGAAATCGGCCAGCGCGCCGGTCTGGGGTGGATTGGCAAGAACGGCATGCTCATCAACCCTGGGCATGGATCGTACTTTGTGCTGGCCGAACTCCTGATCAACCTCGAGCTGCCCCCCGACCCGCCGTTCGAAACCGATCGCTGCGGATCGTGCCGTCGCTGCCTGGAGGCATGCCCCACGCAGTGCATCCTGCCCGACCGGACGCTCGACGCAACCCACTGCGTCTCGTACCTCACTATCGAACAGCGCGGTGACATTCCTGAGGCGTTGCGGCCCGGCATCGGGCGCTGGGCCTTCGGCTGCGACATCTGCCAAGAGGTGTGTCCTTGGAATGTGCGCTTCGCAGGACCCGCGCCTTCCTCCCCGATCGCCGCCCGCCGGCACTTCCCGCTGCGCGACCTGCGCGCGGAGCTCTTGGCCGACGAAGCGGCCCTGGCCGCCCGCTTTCGCCGCAGCCCGCTGCGGCGGGCCAAGCGCGCCGGATGGAAGCGCAACCTGATCATCACTCTGGGAAATTCGGGCCGGCCCGAGGCACTGCCGGCGCTGGAGCGGGCGCTGGCAGATGGCGACCTGTTGCTGCGACGTCACGCCGCATGGGCGGTTGGCCAGATCGGCGGGATTGCAGCCGGGCGCATGTTGCGCGAGGTGTTGGAGGCAGAAACGGATGCCGCCACGCAGGCGGAGCTGCTGCATGCCTTGGATCACCTCGTTCGCGCCGCACCCCGCTGAGGGGCAGCCTGCCCAGCCCAGGTTCGGGGTAGAATGGCAGTTCGCGGGGCAGAATGCCGTGCGCGGCGAGATGAGCGCGGGGGCACTCGCCTCGCGGGGGAGGCACGCATGTCCAACCCGATGGATCACGATATCGGTCACACCATCGAAGGCTATCGCCGGCGCCGCGAGCGTATCGGCAACATCCTCATCGGCGCGGTCGCGGCCGTCCTGGCTCTGGTGGGAATTGTGTTGATCATCGTCTGGGTCGGCGGCCCGCTGCAGATCCGCCTGCCGTTCCTTTCGACGCCCACGCCCACACCCACCGCCACATTCACCCCCAGCCAGACGCCGAGCATCACGCCCACGCCCAGCATTACCCCCATTCTGCCCACGGATACGCCCTCCGGGCCGACCAGCTACATCGTCCAGGCGGGCGACGTGCTGGCCACCATCGCCGAGAAGTTCGGCGTGAGTGTGGTGTCGATCATGGCCGCCAACCCCACCCTGACCGACCCGAGCATGATCTTCATCGGGCAGAAGATCCAGATCCCGGCCCCGGGTGCCACGATCACCCCCACCCCGCTGCCCACCAACCTCAAAGCGGGCGACACGATCACTTACCTCGTGCTGGAGGGCGACTCGCTGCAGACCATTGCCTCTAAGTTCCGCTCGACGGCCGAGGACATTCAGCGCGTGAACAAGATCACCGATGCCAACACGATTTATCCCGGCACCTACCTCAAGGTGCGCTATGGCATCGCCACACCCACACCGACCGTGGTCACCGCCACGCCCAGCCCGGCCGCCACCGTGACCCGCACGCCGACCACCGGGCCCACCTCCACCCGTGCGCCGTGAGGCGGCTCATACTCCCGGAACAAAAACAT
>JBGOXY010000292.1:0-2691 GCA_041479415.1 Anaerolineae bacterium | reverse complement strand
CACGCAGCGCTGAAAGCAACAGCCGGTCGTCTGGCCGAGGAGCCGCAGCATCTTCACCTTGGCTACCAAATCGGCCGGGCTCTGGTGCAAGTGCGTGAACCGGTTGACCGGACGCCCAGTGAGCGCTGAATGGGCCAGCATGATCCCGGCCTCTTCGGGAGCCTCGGCCAGCACGTAGGTCATGGCGCACGCATTGAGTGAGGGACGCAGCAGGGGGTGGTTGATTGGGTCAGAAACCTGCTCGCCCTGGAGGTAGACCCGCTTGTGCATGTGCTGCAGGCTGGCCACATAGTCGTTGCGCGTCATAGGGGGCATGGTCGACCTCCCGCGTCTCTCGCCGACATTGATTGCCTCGTGCCCGCACCTCGGGCAAGGGGGGAATCGAGGCGTTCACCTGGCGTATCTGCAGTCTGCACTTAAGTCCACCTCCGGCAATCACCCGCGCGCTAAGCGACCGGGGTTGGAAGCCTTACTTCATGGTCAAGCCGGCGACCCAGCGCATCCGAGGCGACATCCAGGTCGTAGTCCATCTGCAGGCCGAGCCAGAACTTGGCCGAGTTGCCGAAATACTTCGCCAAACGCAAAGCGGTGTCAGCCGTGATGCCGCGCTTGCCGAGGACCATCTCGTTCACCCGCCGCGGATTCACCCCGATCGACAGCGCCAGCCGGCTCTGGCTCAACCCCAGGGGCTGAAGGAACTCCTGCAACAGGACCTCGCCCGGATGCACAGGTCTTAATTTCTTCTTGGGCATGGCCAACTTCTAGTGATGATCTTCTGGCCTATCGTTGGGCGCATAAGCATCGCACTGCTCGCAACTGTCCGCTCTCTTCCGCGTGAGGTCCGTTGCTCGAATGCTCCGGTGACGCAGCTGGACAAGCGAGACCGGCTATCCTGCCTCCCGTCTGCGCAGGCTGCCCGCCACGCCGGTCATCACCAGCCCGGCTAGGATCATCGCGCCGGCTCCCGCCTCGACCCACAAGACGAATGTCGTGACCAACCCTTGCGCCACCTCGCGCGCAAGGCCCATCAGCCCGGAGGGACCCGTCGCACCCGGCGGCATCGGCACGGTCGCGGCGAGAATACCAAAGGCCAGGTACAACACCAACCCCATTAGCGCGCTGAGCACACCGGCCGAGAGCAGCGGTGCACCCAACCAGCGCAAGGCGAGGCGCGCGCTGCGCGCGGTGAGCAGCGCGATGACCGCCAGCAGCACGAGCGGCACGAGCCCAGACAACTCCGCCACCCGTTTGGCCAGCCGCACGCGGCTGAGAAGCTGCTCGAGCCCTTGCATGAAGGGCAACGGAGTTGCCGCCCCGCCTACCGGCCCAAATGGCTGCATCAGATTGAGCTCATCGGGCAGCATGCGAGTCAGCATGCCTTCGGCCGTGACCTTGGCCGTGGCAATGAAGGCCTCGGCCATCACCTGCGGGGGTTGGCAGGCGGGCAGCATCGCGGATTGACCGCTGAGCATCTCGCCGCCGAAGGTGAGCAGTTGCTCGGCCGTGCACGGCGGCAGCCCCGCAATGAACTCGCGCATCGCGCTCTCGAGCGCGCCCTGCTGCAGATTGGTTTTGATCTCCGCGAGCGAAATCGTGAGCGTCGGCGCGCCCTGACCATGATCGAGATAGGCCGTCACCTGGTCGATCACGCCCTCCACTTGGGCCTGCATCCAATCTGCGGGAATCAACCGCACCATGAGCGTTTCAACGAGCTGCGGTGGCAGTGCGGCGAACACCGCGCCCAGACCCACCTCCGCCCCACCCGGCGCCTCGGCCGTGGCCTCGGGCGGGTGGGTGAGCACCGAGGCGGCCAGTTGGCTCGCCACCGCCCGCGGCAGCTCGCGATACACATCCGCCTGCGCCAGAGCGCGCTTGAAGAAAGCCGGGTTGAAGAGCAGCCCGCGCGCGACGAGAGCCAGCAATACCAGGGGTGTGGTCACGCTAAAGAGGAGGATGAAGAGCACCGCCAGGAACTTGGCAAATGGACCTGGCGTGGACCTGCGAGATACGGTCATCGGGATTCTCCTCCCATCGAGGCCCGGCGCGGAAGCAACCTACGGCGCGGGCGTGATCCAGGTGAAGAAGTTCGCGCCCCAACAACGAATGTCGGCGCCCGTGAAGGCCTGACCCGCTTCAAGTTTGACCAGTACCAGCGCATGCCCGCAGGCATCCTGTTCCTCGACGCTGGCCGCTGCCAGGGTCAGGTCGGAGGTGTAGCCGCCGGCGACGCCCTGCGGCGCATACCAAGCCACAACCACGTACGTGCCCGCCGGGAGATGATCGATCGTGAATGTCGGCTGGCCCTGGGCCACCTCCACCGAATACACGCGCCCCAACACCACTTCCCGCGCGAATAAGCGCAACGCCGGGCGATCTGGGGTCGTGGTGAGGATCTCGCCTGAAATGTTGGCCGTCTCGGGGTCGGGAGACGGCGGAGGCGGCGTGCCAATCGCCGCTTGCTCGGTGAGCATGCCCGAGAGCGTCGCCTGCGCGCCAACCATGGCCGTCCCGAGAAGGCTCGTCGCCTGAGCCTCGACCGTACCCCACGCAGTGCCCAGCCCCGCAACGCTCCCCAGCGCATTCGTCGCGCGGGCCACGAGGCTTTGGGCTGTGGCCTCGAGGGCGGCGGTGGAGGGCAGGATGCACGCCAGGGCTGGAAGCGTCGAAGCAAGCAGGAGCAGAGCGGTCATT
>JBGOXY010000291.1:0-2708 GCA_041479415.1 Anaerolineae bacterium | reverse complement strand
TACTCGAATTGCCCGCCGCCAGAAATCCGCAACTGCTCCGGCCGGCCGGCGACCCAATAGGCCGGCAGCCCGCGGATCTCGCCGAACACCTCGCTCGACAGGCATCCCGTCTTCCCTTCGCCGGCGATCGGCGGCAGGGTGTGGGGATCGTCGGGATTGGCGACGCGGTAGTCGAGTGCGAGTGATGTGGCGATGGTCATGACCATTTCCGGGGTGGTTTCGAGCAGGCAATACCCCGAGCGCGTGCTGCCGATCATCTCGCACTCGAGATCATCGGCGGTGGTTCCGATCGGGCTTAGCACCTCGACCATGCCGCTGCGGAGCAGATCCCTGGTGGCCACATTCCACAGCGAGCTGCAGGAGGCCAGGAGCAGAGCAAGGACGAGAATGATAGGTTTACGAAGCATGGTGCACCTCGCGTCCATTCGTGTCCTGCGGAGTGTCGAGGCGGGTCTTAGACCCGCCCCGACTGCCCCGACACATCCACATCACGAATGCTTGAAGGCAGCACCGTGAAGTCGTCGGGCTTTGAGAGCCGCCGCATGGATTCTAGCAGAGCCTCGGGCGGGACGACGAGCTTGCGGCGCGCGAGGTCGAGCCAGCCGCCCAGGCTGGTGACCTTCGCGGCCAGTTTGCCGTCGCTGGTGCGGAATTCGTTGCGCAGGAGAAAGCGACTGCCATCTTCGGAGAGGCCGGCGACGGCCAGGCCGACCTCGATCTTTTCGAGCAGCCGCACCTCGCGCAGGTATTCGATTTCGTCCTTCATGATCACCGGGCCGAACCCGCGGCGAGTGAATTCCTCCATGGCGAAGCCATTTTCGGCGAAGAACATCATGCGCACATCCGCCGCCTTATCCAGGAAAGCGGTGTTGCGCATGTGGGAGTTGAAGTCCATATCTCCCCAGCCGGCGAAGAGGGGTCTTGAGAACATGGCTTGTCCCTATCCAGGAAACCGCGAGATTGCATAAGCAACTATACCGCGGTGTTTTGGATGGCTTGACAGCAAGTGGACAGACGCAAAGCCACGTTGCAGGCGCTTGCCCTTGGGAAAGGCCTCCTTGAGTGACGGAAGCGCGAGGGGCTGAACACGATGGGATGCGCGCGCTGATCCTATGTGCGATTGGGAGCTAATTGAGGCCTTGTTGCCTGCTCATGGGAGTGAGGCAGCCTGGCGTTCGAGGCGCAGCCGGAGGCAAGGCGAGGCGTTCCTTTAAGTGTTTGGGCCGGCGCGTTGATCGCGGCAGCTCTTCTTGTGGTTGCTGTTGTTCTCGTGATTAGTCGCCGGTCGGGGCGGGTCTCAGACCCGCCCCCACGCGAATCTCATCTACGGTGAGTCGTACGACACGAGCTCCATCGAATCGGTGAACTCGACCCCCTTGATGTGGCTTTCGCCCTCGGCCTTCACCAGGCCCACATCCTGGACGAACCACACGCTTTGCGAGTAGGTCCCTTTCATCCCGGAAGGCCCGCCCATCTCCAGCTCGACCTCCACGTCGATGCGCATGGCATCGAACGAGCCAAACGGGACCGTGACGGCTTCCGGCCCCATGGCTGTGTACTGGTAGGTGAAGCTTCCATTGGACGAGATATCGGGGCTGGTGGCCTGCCAGCCAAACACCTGCTGCCAGGACATGGCGGGATCGATATGGCGAGGCAGGGTGATGCCCGAATTGAAGGAGCGGGTGACGCTCACCGTTCCGCTCGGGCCGGAAAAGGCCGCGGCCAGCGTTTGCTGGCCCGGCTCAAGGTCGATGAGCGCCGCTTCAGTGCAGACCCACTCCTCGGTGTAGGTCACATCCTTGAGCTCGGTGGTGATCGTGAACCCGGCGTCGCGCGAATCGGTCACCGTATCGGTGCGCGTGTAGGCTCCGAGTTTGCTGTCCTGCCCGGCGAATTGCCACACCGCCCCATCGTCGGAGGGCATGTAGTCGTTGTCGCACAATTCCTCCAAGGTGATCTCTTGGGTTGAGGCCGCGGTCGCGGCGGGCACGGTCGATACCAACATGGCGGGCAGGCCGGTGCCGGTGGCCGTCGGCGAAGGGCTGGGGGCCGGGGTGGCTTTCGGCACGCAGGAGCCGATGGCGAGCGACAAAGCGATCAGGAACGGTGGAAGAGCTCGTACGAGATTCTTCACGGGTCTCCCCTTTGTGAATTGACTTGCCATCCTGGAGGTGGGCGAGCCTGCATGCTGCGTGGCACTCAGAGCTCGCCCGCAGGCAACCAGGCCTCAGGCTATTCGATCGTCTTCAAGTCCTTCTCGAGCATTTCGTGCTCCTCGGCGTCGGTGACCTCGCCTAGCAGCCGATGGGCCGCGGCCAAGTGCTCGCGGGTGTCCTGGGCATCGCCCAGCACCATGCAGGCGCGGGCCATCGCCTCGTGCGCGTATCCGCGGTAGAAGGGCGGCTCCGCCGTTCCCGCCGCGAGGCTCATCTCCCGGTAGCGCATCGCCTCCAGGCCGCGGCCCGCGAGCGCATGCGCTCGCGAGACCTGCCACGCGCCCACCGACCGGTTGCGCGCGGTGACATCCGGCCGCTGGCTCCAATGCCACGAAGAGGCCATGGCGAACAGGAGCATCGCCTCATCCTCCTCCGTGCTGCGGGTGGGCTGGTCGATCAGGGCCCACGCGCTGTTGAAGCAGTGCGGCGCGAAGTAGCGGTGGGCAGCCTCGAGGTCGAAGGCTGGAGTCTGGCTCATCGTGTCTCCCAAGT
>JBGOXY010000290.1:0-2725 GCA_041479415.1 Anaerolineae bacterium | reverse complement strand
GATCACATGATCGAGGCATCGTTATCAATCCTGGCCGGAAAACCTCCCGCCTATTACGGTGACGCACCCAATGACTACAAGACCATCAATGCAGGCTTCGTGGCCCAGTACTCCTCCACCTCAAAGACGGAGCTTCTTCGCGACCTCAGGGCTTCCATGGACCGGTTCGTCGAATTCCTCGTGGCCCTACCACCTGTCGAGCTAACAGCGGATCACGGCGTCAAGCACTACAGCGGTCGCCCAGCCACAGTCATCGGTATCATCGACTCCCTATCCCGGGACTACCGCGATCACACGCGCCAGGTCAGCGACTGGATAGGCCGCACATGACCAACAGCTCGTTGCCGCCCAACAACTCGGGGCCTGCCCATGGGGCGAGATTTTCGACAGTAGGCGGACGCCGACATCCCCGGCTTCGCGCCCGAGGCGCAGGTCAATTGGCCGCGCTCGGAGAGTACCGCATGATGCTGGCTGATAATGTTGTGCCGGACGGACGCCGGGACAACGACGTTATGCCGCAACTCCGCCAGGTGCCGGGCTTTGTCTTCCAAGCGGTCGACGTGTCGGGGTTGATAGCGGATTCGGATTTTGGCGAGGCGCGCCAACCTGGGACTTGGTTTTACCTTCCGGTTGTGATGTGCCGAGCTTTTGCGCGAGGAGCCCCCCTGTGAGAGGTCAAACTCGTCGCTGCGCCAATTCGCCCTTGCCTTCATTGGGGCTTTTCGTTTTGCTGATCACGACAGCCCTGTCGGCATCAACCGTTGGTGCCGGCCCCGCACCGGCCGTGCCCTCACCAGGGCATGCGCCCGCGCCGGCTTTGCCGCGCAACATCATCCTCTTCATCGGCGATGGAATGGGTGCGGTCCACCGCAGCGCCGCGCAGTGGGTTCAGGTCGGCCTGGCGGGCAAGTTGGAGATGGACGATCTCCCGGTGAACGGTTGGTCGAGGACGGCCTCGGCCGACAACGCCGTTACCGATTCGGCAGCAGGCGCAACCGCCCTAGCCACTGGAGTACGTACCAACAATGGCTGGCTGGCCATCGGGCCGGACCACTCCGTGCTCACGACAATCCTCGAATATGCACGGGTGGAGGGTAAGTCCGCCGGGTTGGTGACGACGGTGCAGGTATCGCATGCGACCCCGGCTGCATTTGCCGCGCATGTGGAAGATCGCAATTTGATGGACGAGATTGCCGGGCAGATGTTCGACGAGGGGGTCGAGGTAATGCTGGGCGGCGGCGAAAACCAGTTCTTGCCGAGCTCGGTGGCCGGGTGCTTCGGCAATGGGACGCGCGATGACACTCGCAATCTCTTGGCGGAGGCGGTCGCCGCCGGTTACGCGCACGTGTGCACCGCGCCAGAGCTCGAAGCCATCGATGCCTCCGCCACATCGCGGCTGGTTGGGCTATTTGCCGACGAGGAGATGGGCCGCCCCTACAGCCCGGGCCTAGCCACGATGACCCAGCGCGCAATCGACGTGCTCTCCCGTGACCCTCAGGGTTTCTTCCTGATGGTCGAGGGTGGGAGGATTGACAAGGCTGCCCATGCCAACAATGGGGCTGAGGCTATAGCCGATACGCTCGGGCTGGATGAGGCGGTTGCGGTCGGGAAGGCTTTCGCGGCCTCGGCAGGTAATACTCTGGTCATCGTCACCGCCGACCATGAAACCGGCGGCATGTCGCTCGTCCCCGGGTCGGCCTGCGCCACACCCAACGGGCCTTTCAACATCTTGGACGACGGGCAGTTTTGCGTCACATGGACGACCACCGGCCACACGTCTGCGGACGTTCCAGTGACAGCCAGTGGCCCATTCGCGTACATGCTGTCGGGAAGCTATGACAACACGCACATCTTCGACGCCATGGTCCGGGCGCTCGTTCTCGACGAGAGCCTCTTCCTGCCGGTTCTCCTTCGCCACTAGAATCCTCACAGCGCATCCTTACTTCCAGCCGCTGCCCGCCGGGACCACCCGGGCATGACGGCCAAATGCTCGTTGTTCGAATTCTACGGCACCCAGTTCGAGAGCACCGTCAAGCGTATCTCCGGCCGCTCGGGGTCATTGCATTTCATGCGCACCAGGAAGTTATGCTTGCCGCCCATGCCCTCCGGCATAGTGAATTCCAACGTGAGCGTGGTGGACTTGCCTGGCCCGAGGACCATCGCACCGATGGTCGGCGTGGGCGGTCAACACCCCTCCACCACTTCAACTTCCGGCGCCGCCGCGAACTCCAGCCTCCCGCCGCCGGTGTTGGTCAGCTTGAACTCGGCACTCACCCGCTCGCCGTACGGGTGGGTCCCCAGGTCGATCGCTTCGCGATCAACGGAGGCCTGCGGCACGCCGGTGTTGCGGGCGCGGACGGCCAGGAACATTCCCGCGACGGCCACAACCATGAGCCCGATGCCCACCGTCAGGATGAACCACGAACGGCGGCGCGAACGCGCGCGCTCTTCAATATCTCTCCCCGCCTCTTGCATAACGCCACCTCCTTGCCACGGCCTACTTGTGGCCGGATAACCCGGCCGATTGCGAGAGGTGCCGGGATTCTAAACGATGCTACACTCCGTGCCCATCCGATCCTCCCGGGAGGCGCCATGCTCGCCGAGAATCCAAAGGAGTTCGTGGCCGCACTTCTCCAGCCCTGGCGCGATGCGCTGGCCGATCCGCCCAAAGCCCAAGCCGAAGTACTGAAGCGCCTGGTGGAAACGTACGCCCACACAATGGACG
>JBGOXY010000289.1:0-2750 GCA_041479415.1 Anaerolineae bacterium | reverse complement strand
CGGATGGGCTTGCCGCTGCGACGCCCGCGCACGGCAATCACCGCAAAAGATTCGCCCAAGACCGGATGAAGGGGCGAGTTGACGATTGCCGCCAGGAGTGCGTTGACCAATCGACTGGGCACAATGATCTCCGCTGCATTCGCCGGACGTGCGCCAGGCCGCCCGGCCAATCGTCGTCGGGCTGGGACTTGGCCGCCTCTACCAGAGGCCCGGGATCAGCCGGTAGCGTACACGATTTTGAAACTCGCGGTAGCCTGACAATCCGTCTGCCAAGAAGCGGTCCTCCAATACGGTACGGATGACGTACAGGATGGCGGCCAGCACGCACGGGATGAGCGCCCAGACCGAGTCGAGCAGGATCGGCATCGCCAGAGTGAATAGGATGGCGCCGAAATAACCGGGGTGGCGCACGGTGCGATAGGGTCCGGCGGTGGCGACCTGTTGGCCTCGCTCGGGCTGCAATCGCACCGTTGCGGAGAAAAACGCATTGGCGCCCATGGCCCACACGGTGATGGCAAACCCGGCCGCCGTCACCACGGCGGCGATCACCTGGATCCAATTGGGTATGGTCGGCAGCCATCGCCAGCGTTCGTTGAGCCCGGCAACAATCCAGCCGACCATGGGCAGAAGGCTCGCGGCGAGCGGCATGATGAGCTTATCCCAGCTAGCGGTGCCGGGTTGCATGCGTGAACGGTCCAACAACAGCTGCGGGTTGCGCGGCAGGACGACCAGCGCCGTGGCCACATCGAATGAGAGGTAGATGCCGATGAAGACCCAGGCGGCTGTCCAATCCCACCGTCCGGCCGAGAGCAACAGGATGAGCGCAACCACCATCTTGGCTAGAAGTCCCTTGACCGCCCACGCACGCAGCCCCCGAGAACCGGTCTTCGTTCCGCCAATCGCTGTCATCGTCAACCTCCCGATCTGCATCGGTGTGGAGTATCGTGCGCGCGCCGGGCCCGGGACAACCTTGGGCGGAGGCTGCTGAGCCTCAACGTGGCGATTCCAGGCGAAGGACCCTCGATGAGGATTGGCGTGGTCACCCAACCGTTCCCCGTGCAACTCCCAGGCGCCTGCCGACATTGTAAACGCGAGGTCCACTCGCGGCCAGTCAGAGGTGTGTCTGGCCCCCAGGTCCCAGCCAAAGCGATCGGCCGCCCTGCGGGCGTGCTTGGGGGATGCACCCCGGCCCACCATTCGCGATCAGGAGGCCTGGCCGAGCACGAGAGCGGGATGACGCCGGGCAAGGATCTACAATCCGCGACCGATCCATACTTTGGCGGTAGACTCACAGCGGCGGTGCACCCAAGTTGCAGCTGCTGCACGGTCAAACATTCCAGCCCGTGGGGGGAGGAGGTCCATCATGCCATCGTCGAAGCCGCGGACCATCGCAGTCCTTCTGGGGATCGTTGTCTTGTTTGGCGCAGCCATCCAATTTGTTCCCACGCCAGTGAGCAGGATCAACCCGCCGGTCCAAGCCGAGCCGCAGTGGGATAGCCCCGCAACGCGCGAGGCGTTCTATCGCGCCTGCGGCGATTGCCACAGCAACCAGACCACCTGGCCGTGGTACAGCCGGGTTGCCCCCGTGTCGTGGCTGATCGCCTCGGATGTCGCCGAAGGGCGCGGGCGATTGAACGTGTCGGAGTGGAACCGCCGGCAGCGCGCGGCCGATGAGGCGGCCCAATCCGTGATCGAGGGCGAAATGCCGCTGCCCATCTACCTGATCATGCACCCGAATGCACGTCTTTTGACAGCGGAGCGCCACGCTTTGGCGCTCGGGTTGGGGGCCTCTTTCGCACGGTGACGTTGCGAGGAGCCTGCTCCTCGGTAGAACCGCACGGCGGCGGGTGCCGACCGACGCGGAGAGGTGCGCACCCAACGGTATCCTGATGTGCCTCGGCGCGGCGAGCGAACAAATCGCCGCGCAAACCTTCTTTGGTCGCCTGCGCGATGCCGCGCGGGTTGTCAGGTCCGTGTACGGTCAGTGGACGTACACCCACATCCCGACCTTCGCGAACTCGAAAACGGCTGCGGAGTTCTCGACTCGCACACAGCCCGCTGTGATCGGTTGACCCAGTCGCGAGTCCAGGACCTTGCCCGAAGCATCCATGGGCATCGAGTGCAAGCCCACACCGTTCTGGCGGTCGAAGAGGACGATGTCGGCCACGAAGACCCCGGGCACGTTCTCAATCGGCCCCTTCTCCATTTCGACCACGAAATACACGCCGGGCGTTGTCGCGGTCGCCGGATCGCCGGGCACGCCTGTGGCCGCGGCGTACGTCGCGATGACCTGCTGACCCTCATGAAGGCGGACCCGCTGGTATTCAAGATCCACTTCAATCCAGCGATCGATGAGGTCGAGTTGGAGGGGGGTGGGAATGCGAGCCGTGGCGGAAGGCACCGCCGTTGAGGAGGCCGTCGGGGCGGCGGGGGGAGCGGCCGGCGCGCTGCAAGCCGCGATGAGTACGCACACGGCCGCATGGGTCAGTGCGAGCTTGCGTGTGAAACCAACCGACAGGGAGGTCTTCATACTTCGAGGGTGAGCCGCGGGCGCTGCCTCAGCCGAGGAGCGTGCGCAGGAAGCCGGCTGTACGCGACCAGGCCCGTCGCAATGGCGGCCCGGTCTCGGGGGCCGGCGTTACGACGTGCGCGAAGCTCGCGAACGTGCCTTGGTTGGCGCGCCGCTCTCGCGCACGTCCAGTTCGATGCGAACGATTCTCACCGGCGAGGCCTCCAGCCGGCGGGCAATG
>JBGOXY010000288.1:0-2762 GCA_041479415.1 Anaerolineae bacterium | reverse complement strand
CCTGGGTGCGAAAAACAACAGGCGCCGGTGAGGCGCCTGTTGTCTTTGTGGACACTGTTGGGTTAGAGCGTGCGCACGTCGATGACGCGCAGCGCATGCGGGCGGACCGCTTTCTCCAGCGCCTCGGCCGTGATCCCTCCGACCTTGACGGTGGCCGTGCGGCTGGCGGCATCCTCGCCGCGGAACAGGCCCATGGCCACAATATTGCCCCCGGCATCGGCAATGGCGCGGGCCAGGTGCGCCAGGCCGCCCTTTTCCTCCTTCACCAGGAGAGTCGCGCGCACGCCGCGTTCGCGCGCACCCATGAACTCGAGGAACAGCTTGAAGAGGTCGGTTTCGGTGATGATGCCGACCAGCTCCGCGCCGTGCATGACCGGCATGCCGCCGATGCCGCGGTCGGCCATGATGCGGGCGGCCTCCTCGATGGGCGTGTCGTCGCCGACCGTGACGACCTCCCGGCTCATGACCCGCTCGACGGTGAGCTTGGAGAGCAGGTAGTTGATCTCCCACATGCTGAGCGAGGTGGCCGGCGAGGGCGAAGCCAGGAGCAAGTGCTTTTGGGTGACGATGCCCACCATCCGCCCGTTTTCGACGACCGGCAGGCGCTCAAAGCCGCGCTCCCGCATCAGGCTGAGGGCCTCGTTGACCGGCGTCTCGGGAGGGACGGAAACGACGGGTGTGCTCATTCGTTCGCGGACGAGCATACGGTCCTCCTCTGTGGGTGGGGCGCCAGGCATTGCCGCGCCACGCAATCTTACCCCATCGGCTGGAGCCGGGTGCGGCGCCATGGGTGAATCCGTAGCACGCCCTATGGGCGGCCTTACGCGAGGCACCTGGCGGTCCGCACAGCGCGAGCGAGGCCGGAAAGGCTGCCCGAATGAAGCCTCTACCGCAGAAAAGACGGTATTTGACTAATAGGCGAGCGAATTGGTAGAATATTTACCTGGAATGGAGGAATAATGCCTGAGGATCGTTTCGGGCGCAGCATCCACTATCTGCGCATCAGCCTGACCGACCGCTGCAACTTGCGCTGCGTGTATTGCATGCCGGAGCAGATGCACTTCCGGCCGCGGGCGGAGCTGATGCAGGACGAGGAACTGATTGCGCTGACGCAGATGTTCGCGCGCCTCGGCTTCCGCAAGTTTCGTCTGACCGGCGGCGAGCCGACCGCGCGCGAGAACGTGGTCGAGATCGTGCGGGCCATCGCGGCCACACCCGGGGTGCGCTCGTTGTCGATGACGACCAACGGCATGCTGCTTGAGAAGCTGGCCGAGCCTTTGGCACGGGCCGGCTTGCAGCGGGTGAACGTCAGCCTCGACACGTTGGACGCGGAACGCTTCCACCGCATCACGCGCTGGGGGGCGCTGGAGCGGGTGTGGGCGGGCGTGCATGCAGCCGAGCGCGCGGGCCTTTTGCCGGTCAAGCTCAACGCGGTCGTCGTACGCGGCTACAACGAGGATGACTTGCCGGGATTGGCGCGCCTGACGCTCGAGAACGACTGGCAGGTGCGCTTCATTGAGATGATGCCGCTTGGCTCGATCAGTGATTTCCAGCAGGCGCAAGTTGTGCCGACCCAAGAGATGATCGCCCGGCTGGAGGCGGCCTTCGGTCCGCTCGAGCCGGTCAGCGCGCGGCCCGAGACCCCGGCGCCGATCCTGGACGGGGAAGCCCGCCTGTACCGCCTGCCGGGCGCCACCGGCACGTTGGGCTTCATCGCCTCGGTGACCCAGCCTTTCTGCGCCCAATGCTCGCGCGCACGCCTGACCGCCGACGGCCGGCTGCGCCTGTGCCTCCTGCGCGAAAAGGAACTGGATGTGCTCTCGCTGCTGCGGTCCGGGCTGGCGATGCCCGAGATCGAAGCCCGCGTGGGCGAGGCCATCTGGCACAAGCCGTGGGGTCACGGGCTGGCCCACAATGTGGTGGCCGGCAACCGGGTGATGAGCGAGATCGGCGGGTAGTCCATCGGGCCTGGGCCGGCTGGGCAACCTGCCCGGCGCGGCCCTGGGAACTCCTCGCTTCCCTAGAACGTCTCTCCTAGGTAGTACAAATTACTGAGGGCCTGCCGGACAACTGCGGATACAATGAGCCGTGGACGTCCTGCACGCACCGAATTCCAAGGAGGAGCACAACATGAAACGCACGACTTACCTTTTCACGCTGGGCCTGGTGGCCCTGGCACTGGCGGCGGGCTGCGTGGCCACGCCGGTGGCGGGCGGGGTGATACCCGAGCACACACTGAACGTGATGGGCGAAGGCCAGGTGGAAGTGACCCCGGATGTTGCGACCGCCACGCTGGGCGTTGAGACGCGCAACGTCGACGTGGCCGAGGCGGTGGGCGAGAACATTACCCGCGCCCAGGCGGTAGTGGCCGCGGTTAAGGCGGCCGGGATTCTCGAGAAGGACATCCAGACCGCGGGCTTCAGCGTCTACGCGCAGGATCAATTCGATCAGACCGGCCAGCCGACCGGCGCTCGTGTTTACGTAGTGAGCAATACGGTCAGCTTCATTGCGCGCGATATCCCCAAGGTGGGGGACGTGCTTTCGGCGGCGCTCAAGGCGGGGGCCAACACGGTCAATGGTGTGTCGTTCAACATTGAGGATCCGACCGCGGCCATGGCCGAGGCGCGCCTCAAGGCGATGGCGGATGCCAAGGCGCGCGCCACGGCACTCGCCGACAGCGCCGGGGTGACCCTGGGCAAGCCGATCTCGATCAACGAGTCGTACGCCATGCCGGTGACGAGCTTTGCCAACGAGAAGGCCAT
>JBGOXY010000287.1:0-2810 GCA_041479415.1 Anaerolineae bacterium | reverse complement strand
TGGATTTCCTTTTCCCTCTGTTGTATGCGGCCACGATCGGCTCGGCCTGCGTGTGGGCGGCGGAAGCCGTTCGCCCGGTGTGGCCGGGGCTCGCAGCCGGCGGCGCACTGCTGGCGTGGGAGATGTGGCTGGCCGCTCTCTTCGACTACCTCGAAAACATCGCTCTGACCGTGATCCTCTTCGGCCCCGTGCAGCCGGCGCTCCCCGAGATCGCGCGCGCACTGGCGCTGCTCAAATTCTGCCTGATTGGCGTGGCGCTGGTCTACGTCGCGCTGGGAACGATCATCCGCGCGTTGAGGCTGATCATCCGGCGCTAGGGGCGAAGGCACCATGAGATCGCGCCCAACAGGCGGTCCTTGCGCCATCGAGATTACCCTCGGTATCCGGGAGGCCAAGTATGCTTTCCAAGCGCATCTGGGTGGCCGTGATCCTGCTGGGTTTCTCTGGGCAGCTTGCCTGGTCAGTCGAGAACCAGTTCTTCAATACCTTCATGTACGACCGGATCACGCCCGACCCACGGCCGATCTCGTGGATGGTGGCGGCCAGCGCCATCACGGCTACCGTGGCCAGCATTCTCATGGGCACTCTCAGCGACCGCACGCGCAGCCGTTGGGGTGCGCGCCGGCCCTACATACTTGTCGGCTACGTTGCCTGGGGCGTCTTCACCGCTCTCTACCCCACGGCGGCCTTTCTGCGGCCGATGGGTTTGGCCGTCACGATGGCCATTGTCTTCGACATGCTGATGACCTTTTGCGGCTCGACCGCCAATGACGCGGCCTTCAATGCCTACGTGGCCGATGTCACGACCGAAAAGAATCGCGGACGTGTGATCGGGGTGGTGCAGTTGCTGACCTGGGTGGCGCTGCTGGTGGTGTACGGCGGCGCCGGGCTCTTCATCCAGGCCTTGGGCTACAACCTGTTCTTCTACGTGTTGGGGGGAGTGGTGATCGTCTTTGGCATGGTGGGCGGGGCGTTGATGCGGGAGACCCCCGCCACGGCGCCCCCGGCCGTTTCCTTCTCAGCCCAGATCGCGGACACCTTTCGCTGGCAGAGCTTGCGTGAGAACCGCGACCTGTTTCTGGTGTTCCTGGCCATGGGGCTGTGGGGCGTGGCCCAGCAAATCTTCTTCCCCTACCTCATCATCTATCTCAACCACTTTCTGGCGCTGCCCACCGCGCAGGCCTCGCTGCTGATTTTCGTCGCGATCCTGGTGGGCGGCATCCTGGCCTCTTACCCGGTCGGGGTGCTGGTGGATGGGTGGGGCCGCCGCCGGTTGGCCATCGCGACCGTGGTGGCCGAGATGCTGGGGCTCTTCCTGTTTTCGCTGGCGCGCTCGCTGCTGATGCTCACAATCACCGCCGTCTTGTGGCTGGCTCCCATCACCGCCTGGATGATCGCCGTCGGCGCCTGGTCGAAGGACCTCTTCCCGGAGGACAAGCGCGGTCAGTTTGCCGGCTACGTGATTCTCTTCTCGGTGGCCTTCACGATGGTGCCTGGCCCCCTCCTGGGAGGATGGCTTTCGACCCAGTTCGGCATTCCCACCGTCATCGACGGCCGCGCGGGTTTTATCCCGACGCCAATCATCTTTCAAGTCGCTGCGGCCGCCACTGTGCTGGCGATTGTCCCGCTGCTGGCGACGGGCCGGCGGTCTCCCGTGACCCAACCCACGACCTAATCCTGCGTCGCGCCGTGCCAATGGGCGACCGAAGGGGGAGTGCCTGATGGCTGTTCCAGAATTCCTTGTCCGCAAACTGTATGTTCCGGGGAGCCTCGCCGAGCTCGAGGAGGGGTTTGCCTTTGTGCTGCGCAACACCTTTGCCCCGGCGACCGTGCAAAGCTTGACCATCGAGGTCGATGGCACCCTGGTACCGCCGGCCGCGGTCTCGTTGACTTCTGTGCGTGGGCTGCCGATGACTACGCAGATGCTGAGTGAAGCTTCGCCGCTTCTCTTCCCGGTGGGCGCGGACCTGCGAGTGGAGGTGCGCGGGGTGGCCACCCGACCGCACGCGGTGCGCATTCGCGCCGTAACGCGCGAGGTGGGGGAAATCGCAGCCAACCTGCCGCTGCGCGAGAGCAAACCCGCAGCCAGCGGTGGGCGCGCCAACGAGCCGCGGCGCAGGATCCGCTGGCCGCTCGCGGCCTCGGTCGAGATTAGGTGCGAAGAGGTCACGGGCGAGATCGATCCGCGCATCTACGGCCATTTTGTGGAACACCTCGAGCGCTGCGTCTATGGCGGCATTTGGACCGAGAACGGAGAACGCCTGCGGGCCGACACGCTCGATTTGATCCGCGAACTGCGCCCCACGGTTGTACGCTACCCCGGGGGCAATTTCGCCAGCGGATACCACTGGGAAGATGGCATCGGCCCGCGCGGGCAGCGGCCGCCGCGCTTCGACAGAGCGTGGCAGGTATCGGAATCCAATCAGGTGGGCACCGATGAGTTCGTTCAGTTCTGCCGCGATGTGGGTGCCGAACCGTTCCTAGTGGTCAACGATGGTTCCGGCACGCCCCAGGAGGCGGCGCGATGGGTGGGCTACTGCAACGACCCGCTGACCACCGCCCAAGGGGAGCGGCGCGCTGAGAACGGGCACCTGGCGCCCTACCGCGTACGCCTTTGGGGGATTGGCAACGAGGTGTGGGGCCCATGGCAGATTGGCCACGCACCGGCGGAGGACTACGTTCGGCGGCTACAGACCTTCGCTGCGGCGATGCGCGAGGGTGACCCCGGCCTACAGATCGTGGCCGTGGGGAACGGACCGCTGAGCGATGCGCCCGACGACCCCGCCGCTCTCTGGAACGAGCGAGTGCTG
>JBGOXY010000286.1:0-2840 GCA_041479415.1 Anaerolineae bacterium | reverse complement strand
GGCGCGACGTTCAGCGCAAACCCATGCTGGCTCACGCCGGCGGCACTGACCTTCACCCCGATGGCGGCAATCTTGGCCGGCGCCAGCCGCTTGGCGGGCGGGCAGGATGGGCAGCGCGAAGCCATATCTGGCTGGACCCACACGCCGGTCAGGCCCCTCCGCTGGCCCGCGACAATGCCGAAGCGCGCCAGAGTGTCGATCAGCGCGGCCTCCAGCCGGCGCACGTAAGCGACGTAATCGGCCTGCGGCAGCCGCCCGGCGCTGTCGAGCGCCCCCAGCGCCAGGATCGGGTAGCCCACCAACTGACCCGGGCCGTGGTAGGTCACATCGCCGCCGCGGTCCACCCAATGCACCTCGATGCCGCGCCGCTGGCATTCCTGCGGGTCGATGAGAAGATTCTCCGCGTGCCCCGAGCGGCCGAAGGTGAACACCGGTGGATGCTCGAGCAGCAGCAGCGTGTCACGGGCCTCGCCCGCGGCGCGCAGGGCCGCCAGCGCTCGTTGAGCTTGCAGCGCCGCGAGATACGGCACCCGCCCCAGCCATGTCACCGCGAGCGGATCCGGGTTCATCGCGCAAGCCCTGCGGCTCGAACATGCCTGGCCGGTCGATTGGTCATGGTGACACGGCCTCAGGTGTGAATGTAGCCGCCCGCCAAACCATGGGCGGCTTCCATCAATACTTCGCTCAGCGTCGGGTGGGCGTGGACGTTACGCGCGATCTCCTCCGCAGTGAGCTCCATGCGCTGGGCCAGCGTCAGCTCGGGCAGCAGTTCGGTCACCTCCGGGCCGATCATGTGCGCACCCAGGATTTCGCCATAGCGCGCTTCGCTGATGATCTTGACCCAGCCAGTGTAGTCGCCCAGCCCCAGGGCCTTACCGTTTGCCTGGAATGGGAAGCGGCCCACCTTGACTTCCAGGCCGCGCGCCTTGGCCTGCGCCTCGGTGAGGCCGAAGGCGGCCACTTGCGGCTGCGAGTAGATGGCGCGCGGCATCATCTCGTAGTCGAGGGTTACGCTCGGATGGCCGGCGATGTTTTCGGCGCACACGATGCCCATCGCCGAGCCCACGTGAGCCAGCATCAACTTGCCGGTGACGTCGCCGATCGCCCACACCCCCGCCACATTTGTGGCCATGCGCTCATCGACCAGCACCCGTCCCTTCTCCATCCGAACGCCCAGCGCCTCCAACCCAAGATCTTCGGAGGCCGGGCGAAAGCCGACGGCCACCAGCACCTGCTCCGCCTCGAGCGTCTCGCGTTTGTCGCCCGCCGCCAGGTTGACTTTCACCCGCTCGGCTTCGCTCTGGATGGACTCCACCCGCGCGCCGGTGCGCACCTGGATCCCGAGTTTGACGAACGCCTTGCCCAGCTCCGTGCTCACTTCTTCATCTTCAAGCGGTGCCAGGCGAGGCAGCATCTCGACCACCGTAACCTGGCTGCCGTACGAGTTCCAAATAGTCGCGAACTCGAGGCCGATCGGGCCCGCGCCGACGATGACCGCCGAACTCGGCAGGCTTTCCTGCAGGATGGCCTCGCGGTACGTCAGCACCCGGCGCCCGTCGGCCGCCGCGCCGGGAATCATCACCGGGCGCGCGCCGGTCGCGACGACAATGTTGCGAGCGGCCAGGCGCGATGTTTTCCCGTCGGCCGCGGTCAGGTCCACCTGCCCGGGCGCAGCGACCCGCGCCGTTCCCAGGTGGACGTCGATCTTGTTCTTGCGCATGAGGAATTCGACGCCCTTGACCAGGCGGGCAGAGGCCTGGCGCGAGCGCTTCACGGCGGCGGCGTAGTCGAAGGTCAGGCCCTGGGCTTCGAAGCCGAACTCCTTGCCGCGGTGACGCACGGTATGAATGACCTCCGCATTGCGCAAGAGAGCCTTGGAGGGAATGCAGCCGACGTTCAGGCATACCCCACCCAGCCATTCTCGATCGACCACCGCCGTGCGCAGGCCGAGCTGTGCGGCCCGAATCGCGCACACATAGCCGGCCGGGCCCGCACCGATCACGAGCACATCGTAGGTTGTCGATGCATCGCTCACCGCTCACTCCTTGATCCGCTCTGACAACGATGCCCGCGAACGAGCAGTGGCGGGGATTATAATTCCATTCGAGGCCTTAACATGCGCATCCTGCGATCACTCCTGCTCGCCTTTTGGCTGACGATTGTGATGCTGCCGTCGGTTTCGGCCCAAAACGACGGCGTTCTCTGGCTGACGGCGGAAGGCGCGGTGACGCCGGCGATGTCGGTTTACATCCAGCGCGGCTTGCAAGAGGCCCAGACGCGCGGCGCCGAGTTGGTGGTGTTGCAGCTCAACACGCCCGGCGGCCAAGTGAGCATCATGGAAGATATCGTCCGCGCGCTGCGGGCCAGCCCGCTGCCGGTGGTGGTGTACGTGGCGCCGCGCGGGGCGATGGCCGGCAGCGCCGGCACGGTCATCACCTTGGCCGGGCATTTGGCGGCGATGGCACCCGAGACCGCCATTGGCGCAGCCAGCCCAGTCGGGCCGCAAGGGGAGGACCTAGAGCAGACTTTGGAAGCCAAGACCAAAGAGATCCTCAAGGCCATGGCCCGTTCGCTGGCCGAGGGCCGTCCTCCCCAGGCTATCCGGCTGATCGAAAGCACGATCGATGAGGCGCGCGCGGTCACGGCCGCCGAAGCCTTGCAAGCCGGCATGGTGGACATTGTGGCAGCCGACCGCGCCGACCTGTTGCGCCAACTCGATGGGAGGCAGGTGACAACCGCCGCGGGCAGCGTGACCCTTCGTACTCAGGGCGCCGCCGTCGAGGAGATGCCCCACACCATCACCGAGCAACTCTTGCAGCTTCTCACCAACCCGAACATCG
>JBGOXY010000285.1:0-2845 GCA_041479415.1 Anaerolineae bacterium | reverse complement strand
GCGACGCGCAGCTCGTGCTCTCCTGGCTGCGCTGGCCGCCCGTAGGCCAGCGTTTGAATCTTCATCGCCACGGTGTCGCCGTACGGGCTCACCTTCTCGATGAGGAGAGCCCGCGTCCCGACCCAATGCACCAGGAAATCGTTGCCGCCTGGGCTGGCGGCGACGAACCGCTGGTTGGCCACGAAGAGAATGACAACGCCCGCCGCGAGGGCCAGGCACGCTAATACCACCCGCGCCGTGCGGCCGCGAGACGCGTCGTCGCTTGAGACCATGCTCAAACGGCTCCTTCTGAAATGAATTCCGAGCTCGGTCCCGAAGCCAATCGAGATGCCGGACTCCAGCACCATATGGCTTCTCTGAGGATAGTGGCTATGCGCAGAGAGCCCGCCGCGCCCGGAACCTTAGCGCTCTGAGGGAGCACGGTGTTCACCTAATCGGGGAAACGCCATCAGCAGGCCCATCGCCGCCACCATCAACGTCCGCACCGGCACTGTGAGGTACAGGCTCTCGAAATTCCCTCGTGAGAGGAGGATCGGCCACTCAAGCAGGCTGACAATTGCCAGCGCCAGCGCCAGCAACACGCCGCGCGGAAGCGGGAGCACCAGCAACATGAGCGGCAACAGATACAGAACCCACTGCGGGCTCCACCCAGGCGACCAGAGCAAGAAGAGCGCCCAGGTGACTCCCAAGAAGGCCACGTGCTCGCGCGCGCCGCCGCGCGGGATCTTCACCAGAGCCACGAGCCCGAGACCTGCGAATGGGATCAGCGTAAGCCATGAGGGGATTCGTGCCGGGTTGCCCATGGGTTGCGCGGCAAGTTGCGGATCTGCGCGCTCGCTCTCCGGCCCGAAGTTGCCTGTTCCCATGTTGCCATCCACCAGCGCCCACACGGTCTCCCACGAGCCCTTGCTGAGTTGTGAGCGCAGCGAGGCGGCGGTCATGTCGGGCGCGGCGAGGTACAGCCCTCCCAGCACAATAAGGATGACCGCCAACGCCGGGGCGATGGCCATGAGCGCTCGCTTCGTTGAGCGGCCGCGCCACGCGACGACCAGTGCCAGCAGTGGAAACCACTTCACCAACGCTCCCAGCCCCAGCACGATCCCGCCCGCAGCGGATCGATCCTTGAGGATGAGCCAAACGCCCCACAGCATGGCCAGCAGCGCCAGCGGATCGAAGAACCACCAGCCGTACGGAAGGCCTGCCAGGAGGGCAGCGAACACAAAGGTCGCCGCGCCAGGCACTTCGCGTTGGTTCACGAGCAGGTCTAGCTTGGAGAAGCAGAACACGCTGGCGGCCAGCGCAACCGAGAAGACCATCGCGGCCATCGTGGCGAAGGTCGACTCGCGTCCGGAGGAAAGCAGGAACATCAACTTGGCCAAGAAGGGGAACACGGGAGGGAATTCGACCCAGTAATGGATGAACGGCAACCCCGGAAGCCGTGCGAGTTCATAGAAATGGTGCAGGTCGCTGTAACCCGTGAGCCCATCCAGCGGGAGGCCGGCCAGGAGCAAGAGCCGGCTTGCGAGGAAGAGCCCTGCGATGCCGAGCGGCGTGAGGGGTGTGCGCTTCGCGTCCATCAGACCATCCGTGGGATGACGAACAGCAGCAGCCCGGACCAGGCCCACAATCCGGCGGTCAGCGGAAGAAGGCGCGGCCGGTAGGTTGCCGACCAGAGTAGAACGGCGGCCACCAGCCCCAACCCGAAGCGGATAATGGCCAGCGGATCGACCCACGAGGGCTGCGGCAGTACCGAGATGAGCGCGGCGGAACCGACCACCAGCCATGCGTCGGCGCTGCGCGGTTCACGCGGCCCCCGCACGAGATCGCGGGCGGCCAAGTACCCGAATAGAATCGCCGGCGCGATCACCCAGATCAAAACAACTCCCCGGCTTACAGGGTCAGCCAGGTGGCGCAACCCGGCGAAGGGCACCCACCCGAGCTGCGTCTTGGCGAGCATCTCTGCCGAGGAGCCAAACCATGCCCGCACGACAAGCAGCCACGCGGCGAAGGGCACTACTCCCGCGACCAAGACTCCCAGCGCCGCCCGGCGCCTCCCGCTCAACCATGCCGCAAGCACCCAGCTCAGCGTGAAAACGATCGTGATCTCCTTGGCCAGAGCGCCCAGCGCAAGCAGTAAGGCGCCGAGAGCCAAACGGCGGTTCTCGAGGGCGTACACCGCCCACAGCGAGAGAGCCAGCGCCATCGGCTCGAGCAGGTCCATGCGCAGTGCCAGAAGAAATCCAAGCGAGAGGATGAGCACCAGCGCCAGCCAGGGCGAGGCGCCACGCCGCGCGAGCAAGAGGGCGAGCGCCGCGGCAGCCGCGATCGAGGCGGCCAGATTGATCGCCAGCAGCATCCATGGAACGACCGCGGCGTTACCCAGGCTGAGCATCTTGACCACCAGCGGGTAGAGGATGCGCTGGTAACGCAGTTCCGGTTGGTCAAGGTCGGCGGTCGAGCCCCATGGATTGACCGCGATGGCATAGGCGAAGCGGCCATCGTAGCCGACGCCCCAGGATTGCCCTGCGGGAAGATCGGGCGGAGTACGCAAAACGAAGGCATCCGGATTCCAGCCGTGGGTGGAGAGGACGCGCAAGACGAACGACAACACCACAGCCGCAATCACCAGCGGTACGAGAAAACGTCCGCTCGTCCAGTGCGGGCCTCCGCCAACCGGGCCTACATCTCGTCCGCTACCCACGCGCGCTTCTCCATCTCATGGGGTGAAGACAATGCCAGCGGCGCCGCGCTTGAGCTCGCACCTGGGTGCGACACGTCGGGCTTAGTTCGAACGCTGGACCAATCCATGTGATATATCTGGATCCGGCCGTACCCTCCGCCGTCG
>JBGOXY010000284.1:0-2862 GCA_041479415.1 Anaerolineae bacterium | reverse complement strand
TACAACGCGGCGCTGAAGGAAACCGTCAATCACTTTGCGCGCAAGATGGGGTTGGGGGAAGCCGCGCCCGACGACTCCGCCATCGAGACCTTTGCAGTGCAGGGCATCGGGCTCGAATGGGATTCGAGCGCGATCTGCCTGAGCGCCCTGATGCTCGAGTTATGGAAGGCCGATCGCGGGCTGAGGCTGGCCGGCGACTTTGCGCACATGCTCTCCGCGACCGCCGCGCGCCGCCCCGCACAACCGGTTATCGACTACAAGGCATTGGCGCTTCGGGTTGCGCACGCCACGCCGCCCGGCGGGCACGCGCCGCTGGCGGCGTGGCGTCTCCTTTCAGATGAGGCCAACGCGCTTGAACGCGGGGATCGCGTGCGCGAGATGCAGGATGCGCTGCACCTGGTCCTGAGTGGCACGCGCGATGAACGCATATCGCCGACAATGCGCGTCATCCAGCACTTTACGCTCGGCAGCTCACTGTACAACGAAGTGTACGGACAGCCCGCCCAATTCGAGACAGTCTCACTTCTCCGTGAGTTCGACCGGCCAACTCTGAGCGAGAGGGAGTGTCGGGCACTTGAGTCGTCCATGCGCAGGGAGGGCCAGCGGGCTGCCGCCTACACGCTGCGCCTGTCGCGGCCGCTCGACGTTCCGACGGAGGGAGTGGAGTTCGCGCCGGAGGCGGAAATCGCGCTCGAGACAGCGGGCATGGCGTGGTTGCCTCTTGTAGGTTATGGCCATGTGCGCTGGCTCGCGGCGCAGCATCAATGTGCGCCAGATGCCTTCGTCAAGCCATCCCCTGTCCACGCCCTCGCGGCCATCGGCCGCGCGGTGGGCGGCAGCGAACGTGAGTCTCTCGAGGCGGCATTCGACTTGTGGGACTCGGGGCAGGTGAATGAATTGCTGCTTGGACTGCGCGAACGACCGCTGACCCTGCATGTGTTCGAAGACTCCGCGGGCAGCGTGCGGGGTGTGTGCAAGGCGGCCACGTTACTTTGCGCGTGCGGGTTCAAAGCCGAGTGCCGGGCCTATGGCATCGCCAGTAGCCCAGAGCGCGAAGCGGCGCTACGCGAAAGTGGGATCGCCGTCTACACTCGCCTCGAACCCGCACTTCGCGCGGCGGGCCTCTAGTTCGCAGAATCGAACGAGTCTCGACCGAGCGTGCCCGCCGGGCGGCGATTCGCGGGTGGGGGTGCGGTCCCGCGCCGGGAACGGGAGCGAATTCTCCCAACGTGTGGGACAAATCAGGGCGCCACTCGTCGTCACTTCCGGGAAAAGGCTCTTGTGACGAGGGCATGACGATTCGGGTACGGCCTCCATCGCTTATAATTCCTGAACCGACCCGCACTTCTATCAGGATGACGAATGACTGATATCGAGTCCTATCGACTTTCGACCGAACGCGTCGCGGCTGAGCTGCGCACGCATCTGGCCGCCGGGCTGACGCAAGAGCATGCTCAGGCACGCTTCGGCGAACACGGCCCGAACGAGTTGGTGGAGCGCCCTCATCCGGGTTTTCTGCGCCTGTTGCTCGAGCAGTTCAACAATTTCCTGATCATCCTGCTCATCGTTGCCGCGATCATCTCGCTCGCGCTGGGGGAGGTCGTCGACGCCATGGCCATTCTGGCCATCGTCGTGCTCAACGCGGTCCTGGGGGTTGTCCAGGAGTCGAAAGCGGAGCAGGCGCTGGCGGCGCTCAAGAAGATGTCGGCGCCGACCGCTCAGGTGATCCGCGACGGACATCAGCAATCCATTCCCGCGCGCGAACTTGTTCAGGGCGACATCGTGCTGCTGGAGGCGGGCAACTTCGTGCCGGCGGACTTGCGCCTGATCGAGAGTGTCAATCTGAAGATCGAGGAGGCTTCGCTCACGGGCGAGTCGGTCCCGTCCGAGAAAGATGCAAGCGTGGTGCTCGATGGCGATGCGCCGGTCGGAGACCGGCGCAACTCGGCCTTCATGAGCACCCTGGTCACCTACGGCCGCGGCAAAGGGCTGGTCACGGCCACCGGCATGCACACGCAGATCGGCCTGATCGCCGAGATGATCCAATCCTTCGAGGAGGAGCCCACTCCGTTACAGCGAAAGCTCGACCAGTTGGGGCGGACGCTTGGTATCTTCGCGCTCCTGGCCTGCGGGCTCATCTTCGGCATTGGCGTGTTTCGCGATACTGAGATCGGCCTGATCGCCACCCGCGGCGTCCTGGCCTACCTCTCGCGCTTCAGCGAGCAGCTGGTGGATCTCTTCATGACCGCAGTCAGCCTGGCCATTGCCGCCGTTCCGGAAGGATTGCCGGCGGTCGTGACCATCTGCCTGGCGCTTGGCATGCAGCGCATGGTAAGGCGTCACGCCCTTTTGCGGCGGCTGCCTGCCGTGGAAACACTGGGCAGTGCCACGGTCATCTGTTCCGACAAGACGGGCACCCTGACCCAGAATCAAATGACGGTCGTGCGCGGTTGGGCGGGGGGGCGTGTCTTCGAGGTGAGCGGGGAAGGCTACTCGCCTGAGGGGCGCTTCGAGATCGCGGGCACACCGTACGACCCACGCACCGACCAGGCCACCACCCTCTTGCTGGTCGGCGGCATGTTGTGCAACGACGCGCGACTCGAGGAGAGTGGCGAGGACGCGGGCAAAACCACCTGGCGCATGGTGGGCGACCCCACGGAGGGCGCGCTGGTGGTAGCCGCTGCCAAGGCAATGCTGTGGCGCGACGAAGTGGAGTTGCGGCTACCGAGGGTCAGGGAGATCCCCTTCGACTCGGAGCGCAAGCGCATGACCACCATCCATCGCATCGACCAGGCCAGCCCCCTGGCGGCCGCTACGGGCCTGGAGCAGGCGCGGGCCGTGGCATTTGTCAAAGGCGCGCCC
>JBGOXY010000283.1:0-2875 GCA_041479415.1 Anaerolineae bacterium | reverse complement strand
TGGAGAAACGCGGGCTGCGCGGCAAGGTGATCAAGACCGTTTCGACCAGCCAAATGATCAACCGCCTGGCCGACCGGTACGGGCTCGAGCTGCATGAAACTCCGGTGGGGTTCAATCACATCGCGGACTACATGATCGGCGGCGACGTACTCATCGGCGGCGAGGAGTCCGGCGGCATCAGCTTCGCCGGGCACATCCCCGAAGGCGACGGCGTGCTGATGGGCCTGCTGCTCGTTGAAATGGTGGCCGCCTACGGCGCGCCGCTGGAAGAACTGGTGGCGGACCTTTTGAAGACCGTCGGTCCGGTCTACTACGAACGGAAGGATCTGCGCATCGCCCATCCGGTCAACAAGGCCGCGCTCACGCGCAAATTGTGCGAGGACCCGCCGGGCGACCTGGGCGGCGTGCGCGTGCAAGAGGTGCGCAGCCTGGACGGGATCAAGTACATCCTGGCGGATGACTCGTGGTTGCTTATCCGGCCCTCGGGCACCGAACCGGTGCTGCGCGTGTACGCCGAGGCGCGCGAGCCGCGCATGATCGAAGTGCTGCTCTCCTTCGGGCAGAAGGTAGCGCAGGACGCCATCTAGCCCGCCGGCCCAAGAAGGAACCGCCATGCAGTTCAGCCAACTCATCACGGCGCGCCGCTCGGTGCGCGCATACACAACGCAACCGATCGAAGAAGGCGTGGTCGAGCGCGTACTGCAGGCGGTGAGCTGCGCGCCTTCGGCCGGCAACTTGCAGGCCTACCAGGTCTGCCTGGCGCGCTCAAGCGAGGTGCGGGCAGCGCTCGCCCGCGCCGCGGGCGGGCAGTCCTTCATTGAACAGGCGCCGCTGGCACTCGTCTTTTGCACCAACGCCGGGCGGGCGGCCGCGCGCTACGGGCAGCGCGGGGCGACGCTCTACACGGTTCAGGACGCGACCATTGCCTGCACCTACGCCATGCTGGCCGTGGTGGATGAAGGCCTGGCCTGCGTGTGGGTCGGTGCGTTCGACGAGGCCGCGGTGCGCCAAGCCGTCGGGGTCCCCGGGGAATGGACCCCGATCGCAATCCTGCCTATCGGTTACGCCGCCGAAACGCCGCCCGCCTCTCCGCGACGCAAACTGAGCGACCTGGCGCGTGAAGTCGGAGCGTAACGACCTGCCGGCCGTAGCCGCAGGAACCGCGAGAGTAGCCGTAAACGCACAACGAGGGCAGCCAGGCTGCCCTCATTTTATTCCAGCATGAGCTGAAGAATCTACGGAATGGTCCCATGCAGCCACTCGGGCAACGCCGGTGGCGGTTCGATCCACGTCTCGTACGCGGCGCGGGCCACCTTCCCGATCAGGAGCATTGAGTCTTCGTAGTCGGCCGAACTGGTTTTGTTGCCCAGGACGACGATGACGAGCACCTTGCCTTTTGCCTCGACGATGCCCGTGTCGGCCACAACACCCGCGCCGTTCTCAAACGTGGTGCCCGTCTTGTTGGCCAGGGTCGCCCGCACCTCGGCCGGCAGCCCGCTGCCGATACGCTCGCTCTGGCTCGGTTTGGGCACGCGCATGATGGCCAGGATGCGAGCGCTCGACTCCGGTGTGAGGACTTCTTCATTATAGAGGAGCTCCAGCAGGCGGGCCAAATCCGCCGGCGTTGAGCGGCGCGGGATGAAGGTTGTGTGGGTCACGCCCCACGACTGCCAACGGTCGACCAAGTGGTAGCCTGGCTGGCCATCCAAAAAGGCCGCCAGCCGAACGGTGGCCGACTCCTCAGACTTGATCAGCATGGCTTCGAGCAGTTGAATGAACGAGCGCTGACCGGCTTGCGGCCCATTCGTCCACTTCACCTCCGGATGGCGCTCCATCCAGTACAAGAGGTCCATCGCTATGCCCACCTTGATGGTGGATGCAGGATGGAAGACCTCCTCGCTGCGAATGGACACGCTCTCGCCGCGGGTCAACTCCTCAACATACACGCCCCACGTGCCGGAAGGCGCCTGGCGCAGCAGTGCCCGGATCTGCTCTTCCAGCGTCCACAACACCTGCTCTCGGGGAACTTGGGTTGGCGGATGGGCGGTGCGGAAGGGAATCGGAGTGGCCGTGGCAGGCGGTGTGGGCTCGACCACGGGCGAAGCCGTTGCGGCCGGCACGTGCGACCCGGCTGCGCTGGTGGCGGAGGGTCCGGCGATCGATCCGGGCCCAGCCATGCAGCCACCCAGGACCGATGCGAGGAGCATCCCGATTGCGACCCGGCCAGCGTGCGAGGCGGAGGCACGGCTGCCCACGGCGCGGGCGGCGTGCAAACTGTGCGGCACGATCGGCCAGATCCAATGCGGGAGGCGTGCCGGGGGTAATGGAAGCTGTGTGCGTATCCTCATAGAGCGGCAGCAGACCGAAGGTTATCCGTCGGCGCAACTCCGCCATCCTTCTCGTCTTGTTTGGCGCAGGCTGGATATTACCGCACATTCGTGGGGTGTAGGAGAGCGGGCCTTACTCCGGGGCTGGAGCGAGCACCAGACTGAAACGGGCGCCGCCTTCGGGCAAGTTATCAGCCGAGAGATCGCCCCCCTGCGCTTCCGCCAGCTTGCGCGCGATGGCCAGCCCCAGGCCCGTCCCGCCCTCCACCCGTGAGCGGCCACGATCCGCGCGATAGAAGCGCTCAAATACGTGCGCCAACGCATCGGGCGGGATTCCGCTGCCCGTGTCGGTCACGTCGATGCGCACACGCCCGCTGGCCAACGGGAGTACCTGCATCGTGACCTTTCCGCCCTCGGGGGTATGCCGGATAGCATTGTTCACCAGGTTGGAAAGAATTTGCTCGAGCCGCTGCGGGTCCACGGCCGCCAGGGCTGAGCGCGCTCCTTCGAGCCGCAGGCCCACCTTTTTCGAGGCGGCACGCAGCTCG
>JBGOXY010000282.1:0-2891 GCA_041479415.1 Anaerolineae bacterium | reverse complement strand
CGAGCTCGGCCTCGATCTTGCGCGCGTCCATCGCGTAGCGCCGGTCGTGCCCCGGGCGATCGGCAACAAAACTCATCAGCCTGCGGTGCGGCGCGTGCGGCGACGTCGGGCGCGCTTCGTCCAGGAGGCGGCACAAGTGCTCGACCACCTCCAGGTTGGTCGGCTGCACGCCGCCCCCGATGTTGTAGGTCTCGCCCGGATGCCCGCGCTCGATCACCATGCGGATCGCCCGGCAGTGGTCCTCGACGTATAGCCAGTCGCGCACCTGGCAGCCGTCGCCATACACCGGCAGCGGCTTGCCCGTGAGCCCATGGAGCAGCATCAGCGGCAGGAGTTTCTCCGGAAACTGGTACGGCCCGTAGTTGTTCGAACAGTTGCTGATCGTCACCGGCAGGCCGTAGGTGTGGGCGTAGGCCCGCACCAGGTGATCGGCCGCCGCCTTGGAGGCGGCATAGGGCGAGTTAGGGGCGTAGGGCGAATCCTCACGGAAGGCCGGCGCCCCGGGCGCGAGCGAGCCAAAGACCTCATCGGTCGAGATGTGATGAAAGCGCACGCCCTCGGCCCAGCCTGACGGGCTGTGCCATTCGGCGCGCGCCGCCTCCAGAAGGGTGAAGGTGCCCAGGATGTTGGTGCGGATGAAGGGCGCCGGGCCGAGGATCGAACGGTCGACATGCGTCTCGGCGGCAAAGTGAACAAGGGTGTCGATGGCGTGGTCGTGCATCAGCCGTCCGACCAGCACGGCATCGTTGATGTCCCCGTGCACGAGGTGGTGCCGTCCATCGTCCGGCACGCTGCGCAGATTCTCACGGCTGCCGGCATAGGTCAGCGCATCCAGGTTGACCACGCGCACCCCTGGCACTTCGCGCAGGATGTGGCGCACGAAGTTGGAGCCGATAAACCCCGCCCCGCCGGTGACCAGAACGTTTCTCATCGTCGCCTCGGCAAGAGTCCGAATTCAGGCATAGGTCTCAGCCCGCGCAAGAGGCACCCCCGCCGCATCCTTCGCCGAGAGCAGCGGCGGACGGCCGTCGATCAGTGGCCACGCAATGGCGAGCTCGGGATCGTTCCACAGCAGCGTGCGCTCGCTCTCTTGATCGTAGATCTCGGTCACCTTGTACAGCACTTCGGCTGATTCGCTCACCACATAGAACCCGTGCGCGAAACCGGGTGGAACCCAAACCTGGCGATGATTCTCAGCCGAAAGGCGGGACCCCACCCAGCGCCCGAAGGTGGCGGAATGGCGCCGCAGGTCGACCGCCACATCGAAGACCTCTCCCCGTATCACTCGCACGAGTTTGCCTTGCGGGTGCCGCACCTGGTAGTGCAGCCCGCGCAATACTCCCTGGCGCGATCCGGAATGGCTGTCCTGGATGAAGGCCAGCGGCAGCCCGAGCGCGGCATAGCGCGCCGCCTGGTAGCTCTCCAGGAAGAATCCGCGCCGATCCTCATGCAGCTCGGGTTCAAAGAGCAAGACCTCGGGAATGGCACACGGCTCGCATTTCATGGCGATTGCCTCAGCCGGCCGTGGAGGCGTGATAGGCGCCGGTCACTTCGGCCGCCAGCCCAAGCGCGCGCACCTTACCGTGGTCGAGCCAGGCCGCACGCGTGCACATGCGCTCGACCGTACTCGCGCTGTGCGAAACCATCAAGACCGTCGCACCGCTCTCCTGAAAGGCGCGCATGCGCTCCAGGCACTTGCGCTGGAAGTCCTCGTCTCCGACCGAAAGCACCTCGTCCAGGATGAGGATGTCCGGCACCCAGGCCGTGGCCACGGCAAATCCCAGCCGAGCGACCATGCCGGTGGAATAGGTGCGCAGAGGCGCCTCGATGAAATCGCCAATGTCTGCAAAGGCCGCGACCTCCTCGAAGCGCGCCGCAATCTCGCGCTGCGCATGGCCCAGAAGCGTCCCATTGAGGAAAACGTTCTCGCGCCCGGTCAGCTCCGGGTGAAATCCAGCACCCAGTTCGAGCAGCGGGGCCACGTGCCCGCGCACAATCAACCGCCCGCTCGACGGCTTGAGCACTCGCGCGACAAGTTTGAGCAGGGTGCTCTTGCCGGCGCCGTTACGCCCGACGATACCGAAGACCTCCGCTCGACCAACACTCAGGCTCACGCCGTTCAGGGCCAGGAATTCGTGATGGTTGACTTGGCCGCGCAGGCGGCGAATCATGTATTCCTTGAACGTGCCTATCCGCTCGGTGGGCACGCGATAGCGCACTGAGATATCTTCCAGAGCAACGGCGGGCGGGAAAGAGCTCATGGCGATTGGCAACCCACGAGTCAGACGTGGTACGAGAAATCGGGAGCCTTGCGCGTGAAGACGAACCAGCCCAGCGCGAGCACCACCAGGCTGACCGCCAGCGCGGACCCCACCCGCACCGGACTGGGAACCATCCCCTCATACAGCGGCAGTCGGAAGAGCTTGATCAGGTGGTACAGCGGGTTCAGATTGAACATCCAGAAGCGGTAGCTTTCCGGGACGATGCTCTCCGGATAGATAATGGGCGTGAGATACATCCACGCCAGGAGAACGATCTGGTACATCTCGGCCACGTCGGGGAAGTACACCGCCAGCGTGGAAAGCAGCAGGCCAACTCCCAACGAGAACAGGGCGAGGAGTGCCATGGCGATGGGCAGGAAAAGCACCGCCCAGCGCAACGGGACCTGGACGACGACCATCACCACCAGCATCGGGATGAGCGAAAGCAGGAGATTGACGAGGCCGGTGCCGATCGAGGCGATGGCGAAGACCGTGCGCGGCAGGTAGATGCGATGCATGAGTGAGTTGCCCCACACGATGTTGTACATCGCGGCGGTCGTCGTCTGGCTGAAGAACGTCCAGGCAATGAGCCCGCTCAAGACATACGCCGCGTAGCCTTGGAGGCCGGTG
>JBGOXY010000281.1:0-2900 GCA_041479415.1 Anaerolineae bacterium | reverse complement strand
TCCATTGCAGTCGATCTCGGCGGGACGCATATTCGCGCGGCACTATTTTCTGGCCAAGATGCCACACCGCTCCGCTACGCCCGCGGGCTCACTCCTCACACGCCCGATCAGGCCCCCATCCTCGAGGCAGTTGCGCATGCCATCCAGGATGTCCTTCCGCCCGACACGGACCTCGCCAACCTCTCCATCGCCGTCGGGACGCCCGGCCCGGTCGACCCATTCCTCGGGATCGTTCTCAGTGCGCCCAATATCCCCGCTTGGCGCGGCCTCCCGCTGCGTGATTGGCTCCTGAGCCGCTACGCTGCCACCATCCACATCGCGAACGACGCCAACCTGGCCGCGCTTGGGGAGTTCATTTACGGCGCCGGTCAAGGTGCTACCGACATCGTGTACCTGACACTGGGCACAGGGATTGGCGGCGGTGTCATCACTGGCGGCCGCCTGCTTCTCGGCAGCCGCGGGCTTGGCGCCGAACTGGGTCACGTCACGGTTGACCCGCGTGGCCCCCGCTGCGGATGTGGCCGCAGCGGACACCTGGAGGCGCTTGCCTCAGGCCCCGCCATCGCCCGTGAGGCACGCGCCCGCTTAGCCGCCGGCGCACCCTCTTCTCTCTCCCAACAATATAGGAGCGATCCGCTCTTAGTCACATCAGAGCGGATCGCGGATGCGGCCCGCCAAGGCGATGCCTTTTCGCAAGCCCTGGTGGCCGACGTAGCCACGGTGCTGGCCCGCTTTATCGCCGACTGCCTGGCTGTTTTCTCGCCCCAACGGGTCATTCTCGGAGGAGGAGTATTGGGCCTGGGCGATCTACTCCTCGCGCCAATCCGCGAAGGGGTAGTCAACCATGCCATGGCCGCTGTCTATCTCGAGCAACTCACCATCTGTGCCGCCCAACTCGGCGACGACGCCGGCCTCATGGGCGGCCTGGCACTCTGTCTCAATCCGGCGTTGCAGCCCGGCTCGGCCGTTTCGTAACGCTGTCCCTCAATCCGCGCTCGTAAGCCTAATGTTCGCGTGAGGCCCGCTATGCCCATCCCGACTCTCAAGGTTCCCGGTCCCAAATCAGTCGAATTCATCCAGCGTGACACCACCTTCATTTCGCCTTCCTACCCACGCGATGTCCCCTTTGTGATGGATCACGGAATTGGGTCTGAGGTCTGGGACGTGGATGGCAACCGCTTCATCGACTTCAACGCCGGCATCGCGGTATGTTCGACCGGCCATTCTCACCCGCAGGTGGTGGAGGCCATCCAGCGCCAGGCGGCCCAATTCATCCACATCTCCTCCGATTACTACCATCGTTCCTGGATCGAGCTGGGCGAAAAGCTCGATGAAATAGCGCCCTTCAAGGAAGATGCGCTATGCTTCATGACGAATTCGGGCGCCGAATCGGTCGAGGCGGCGATCAAGCTCGCCCGCTATACGACCGGCCGTCAGCGCTTTATCGGGTTCTTCGGCGGCTTTCACGGGCGCACGATGGGGGCTTTGGCCTTCACCGCCAGCAAGCCTCTATACCGCTATCGCTTCTACCCCACGATGCCTGGGGTGACTCACGTCCCCTTCCCCAATCCCTATCGCCAGGTGCTCGCTCCGACCTCCGCGGACTACGGCGAGACGGTCGTCGATTACATCGACGACCAGGTCTTTGGCCACCTGATGCCTGCCGAGGACTGTGCCGCAATCCTGCTCGAACCCATCCAGGGCGAGGGCGGGTACATCGTCCCCTCCGACGGCTTCTTCCCCGCCCTGCGCAAGCTGTGCGATCGGCACGGCATCCTGCTCATCGCCGACGAAGTGCAGTCTGGAATCGGACGCACGGGCAAATGGTGGGGCATTCAGCACTGGGGAGTCGAGCCAGACATGGTGGCCTGCGCCAAAGGCATCGCCTCAGGCATGCCTCTCGGCGCGCTCATCGCACGCAAGAGTCTGATGACCTGGCCAAGTGGCGCGCATGGCAATACCTACGGCGGCAATCCCATCTCGTGCGCCGCGGCCCTGGTCACCCTGCGGCTCATCGAACAAGGATTTATGGCCAATGCGGCCAGCCTGGGCGACTACACCCTCGAGCGTCTGCGCGCGATGATGGCCGCCCACCCTTCGATTGGAGACGTCCGCGGCAAAGGCTTGATGCTTGGCATCGAGTTCGTCCGCGACCGCGGGACCAAGGAGCCCGCGAACGTGTTGCGCGACCAGATCGTCCACGCCGCCTTCTCCCACGGCTTGCTGCTCCTAGGCTGCAGCACCAACGTCATTCGCATCGCCCCGCCGTTGAGCATCTCGCGTGAGCTTCTTGACGAGGGACTCGAACTCCTCGACTACTCGATCACGGAGGCGGAGCGGCGCGAGGACTGGTAGAACGCTGCTCCCAAACCATCAACCTGTGCTCCCAGATTACCGAGTCCGTCAGCGCGACATCCTCTTAGAAATCGCGCGCGCCATCACCCAAGAACTCGACCTTCCGCGGCTGCTCGACCAGATTCTGCGCTATGCGGTCGAGATGCTGGGCGGCAAGGCGGGCATCATTGCTTTGTGCGACCCAGCCGGCCGCGCGGGCGGCGACCCGCCGGCTTGGCGCGTGGCCGCCTCGTTCGGCCTCAAGCCCGCGTTCCTGCATGTACTCGAACCTCTGCTTGCCGACCTGCCCGCCCTCGGCGACCCGCAGACGGTCGTCCTGCCCGCGCTTAACGATCGCCTGCGCAAGATCACGCGCATCGCCACGCTCGGGCTGCTCACCGCTCTCGGTTGACCAATGGTGGCACACGATCGTGCAGTGGGGGTCGTCTTCGTTTTCCGTGACTTCGAGGGCGGTTTCGGCACCAACGAACGCGCCCTGCTCCAAAGCTTCGCCGATCAGGCGGCCATTGCCGTCTCGAACGCCCGCGCCTTCTCGCAGGTCACCG
>JBGOXY010000280.1:0-2908 GCA_041479415.1 Anaerolineae bacterium | reverse complement strand
CTCGCAGGCGCCGGCGCCTAGCGCTGGGGTACGCCCAGCTCGAGCGTCAAGCGCTGGGCCTCGCGTGCGATCGCGGCCACGCTGGCCATCCTCTTGGCCGCGGGCATCGCGGCCCTCGCGCTCGATACGCAATCATCCTTCATTGCCTCGACGGTGCGCGCCGGGATCACAGCGCTCGCCTGCACGATTGTGTGGCGATTCGCGCGCATGCGGGCGGAACCTGCCGGGAGTGATGCACGGGCTGCGAATCGGCCGGCACCCCTTGGCAGCCTGGCGCCAGCCGCAGCGGTCTTGCTCATTGCGGTGGACTTGGCGTATGCCGGCTACGGCCTCAACCCCACCACCGGCCGTGAGCTGTATCAGGTCCCCAATCCTTCCTCGGCCAAACTCGCGGCCGCCACCGGCGCGCACCGCTATTACATTCCGACGAAGGATGAGTACGCCGTGAAGTTCCAGCGCTTCTTCCGATTCGACACCTTCAACGCGGCACAGGATTGGACGGAGGTGCGCGCTCTGGGCCTGCCAAACACAGGCATGCTGGATGGCCTGGCCACGGCCGGCAATTTCGACCCGCTTCTCCCGGCGCGTTCCGTGGCACTGTTGCAGGCGGTCGACGCGCTGCCAGCAGACCAACAGCTCGGGTTGTGGCGGGCGATGGATATCGGTGCGGCGGTTCGCGCCGGCCCGCAGATGGCGCGCGTAGAAGCACTGCTCAATGAGCCGCACCGCGCCTGGGGGGTTTGCCAAGCGACCTGGGCTCGTGGCGGCGAGGAAAGCCTGGCCTTGGTGCTCGACCCGGGATTCGACCCGGACGAGCAGGTGATCCTGGAAGTGGGGGCCGGCGAGGAGGGCGCACCCTGCGCGCTGCCACCCACGGTCGCCCTGCGGCCCGGGAATAACCCCAATGTCGTCGCGCTCGAGGCGAGTTTCCCGCAGCCGGGATTCCTGGTGCTCGCCGATACCTCCTACCCCGGCTGGCAGGCACAGGTGGATGGCGAAGTGGTACCTCTGCTGCAGGCCAACTTCTCATTCCGCGCGGTGCGCCTCGACCGCGGGGAGCACCACGTGGAATTCGTCTACCGGCCGATTTCGTTCGCAGCCGGCATGGCACTCGCGCTCCTGGCCTGGGCGGGTCTTGGGATCATCGCCGCCATCAAGATGCTCTCGCGCAGAAACACCCAAACATCATGAGGCCCACCGGATTTGCGCGCACCTCCAACGCATCGGCCTCCCCATGGTTACCGGCGGGTCTGCTGCTCGCGTTGATGCTGCTCTACCTTGGGCAGGTCCTCGTTCGCGGCGGGGGCGACCCGCTCGTCTTTGCGCGTCTGGGGACGAAATACACTCACGGGGATGTCCGCGGCAGCGAAGGTTACGACGGGCAATTCAATTACTTCATTGCGGTGGACCCCGCACCACAATCCGCTGCGCTGTACCTCGACCGGCCGGCTTATCGCTATCAACGCATTCTCACACCGCTGCTTGCACGCGCCGCCGCTCTCGGCAATCCGGCAGCCATTCCATGGACTCTGGTGGGGCTCAATCTGGCCTACCAGATCGCAGCCGTTCTCGTGCTGGGCGAGATGCTACGTCGTCGCGGCGTATCGCCATGGGTTGCGCTTCTGTTCGGGCTGTGGGTCGGCGTGGTCGCCGGCGTGCGCCTCGACCTCTCGGAGCCCCTCGCACTCTTGCTGGTTCTGCTCGCGCTGTGGAGCGAGGAGCGTCTCACGGAGAGCACGCGCGCGGGCTTCTGGCGCAGGCATTGCGCAACCTGGGTCCCCGGCGCGCTGTTGGCCCTGAGTCTGCTGGCCAAGGAGACGATGCTCCCGTTTGCGCTTGGCTGGGCACTACTGCCTGCGCTCGATCGATCCTGGAGGCGCACGGCGGCTCGCCTGCTCGTGCTCGCGCCATTCGCGCTGCTCCAAGCCTGGCTTTGGGCGACCTTCGGCGCCCCCGGGCTGGTCAGTGGCGGCGCCGGAAGCACCTCTTTCGAAGTTCTGCCCCTCGCGGGATTCCTGCGCATTAGCCGGAACGGCGCGGCCGCCTTCGCCGTGATGGCGGCGCTGCTCCTGCCCGGCGTCATCCTGCCCGCCCTGCTCGCGGCCTGGAGCAGCCTGCGCGCGCTGCTGGCCTCCGCCGCGCGCCGCACGGAGTTGCTGCTCTTGCTCAATGCGCTCATGGTTTTGGTGGCCCCCTTCTCCACTTTTCGAGAGCCTCTGGGGATTACCCGCCTGGCATCGGGTATGATTGTGTGTGTTCTGCTCTTCGCGGCCGAGATTCACCGTCCCCGTATCTTTGCCTGGGGGCTGTTGTGGCTGGGCTATCTGGCACTGCTCGTCGAGTGACGAGCGAGCCGCTGCGGCCGGAGAGCTCCATCCCTCGAGCGTAACAATCGGCAGGCACCTATGACACCCACGATACAGGACCTCGGTACCCGTCTTCGCGATAACGTCGCCCGAGTGATCATTGGCAAGGACCAAGAAATCGAGCTGGCCATCTTGGGAACTCTGGCGCAAGGCCACTTGCTCATCGAAGATGTGCCCGGAGTGGGGAAGACGGTGCTCGCCAAGAGCCTGGCGCGTTCGTTGGGCTGCAACTTCAGCCGTATCCAGTTCACGCCCGACATGCTGCCCAGCGACGTGACCGGGGTCTCGATCTTCAATCAGCAATCCCGGCAATTCGAGTTCCGTGCAGGGCCGATCATGTCGCAGGTCGTCCTGGCCGACGAGATCAATCGCGCCACGCCCAAGACGCAAGCGGCGCTGCTGGAAGCGATGGATGAACGCCAGGTGACGGTGGACGGCGTGACCCATCCCCTGCCCTCGCCGTTCTTGGTGCTGGCCACACAGAATCCAATCGAATACGAGGGCACCTTCCCGCTGCCGGAGGCGCAGCTCGATCGTTTCCT
>JBGOXY010000279.1:0-2909 GCA_041479415.1 Anaerolineae bacterium | reverse complement strand
CCTCGCCCTCGATCTTCGTCAGGGGCGCAAAGTCATCCCCTGCAAAGAACAGCGTGAACAGAGTGGCGGCGGCCAGTTTGGTGGCGTTGGTCGGCCAGATCATGCGCGGGAAGGGGTCGCCGTGCATCTGATGGATGATCGCTGCGCCGGTCTCGTGCAGGTGGGCCAAGTCGAAGCCCACCGCTTCGAGCGTCCAGCCGGGTGCGCCATCGCCGCCCGAGAAGCGCGACCAGACGTCCTGGTGCGGGTCAACAAAGAGGCTCAGCCCGTGGTGGCCGGCTTTCTCGACGATGGCGCGCACGTAGTCGAGGTAGGCTTGGTCGTATCGGTCGGGGCCGCCATGTTCGATCGCTTCCCATGTGATCAGGAAGCGCAGGAAGGTGAAGCCCCAGCGCGCCAGGCGATCGAAGTGTTCATCCGCCTGGGCCAGGGGAAACGGGCGGCCCACGAAGGAGACGGCGCGATGGTTGAGGAAGCCATCGCGGATGTAGGAGGCGCCATCCGGCATGAACGGAACTTTGCTGCTCCCGCCGAGGTTGACTCCTCGCAGGATCAGCGTGCGGCCGTGTTCGTCGGTGAACCAAGGACCGGAGGTCTTGATCATTAGTGGCTTACTCCCGGGAAGGTTGACCCACCCCCTACCCCCTCCCACAAGGGAGGGGGAAATCTTCTTTTCTAGGAGCGGGGAGCTTCGCTCCCCACTCCCAGAGCCTACACCCCTCGTAGGCTCCAAGTCTTGGAGGAGGCGCGCTCCCCATCCCGCTTCGCAGGACGAGCTTCCAGATGCCCACACCCCTCAGGTCTTGTTGGGGCACGCCATGGCGTGCCCGCACGTTGCGCATTGGCATCCGCACCGCGTGGGCCGGGTTGCCCAAATACGATTGATTGTAGGCAGGGTCGGGGCTGGAATCAAGTGGCGCCGGGTAATCTGGCGCCACTAGGCGACGCGCTTGCCGCTATATGCAGTCAGACTACAAACGAAGACTGCACGCTAGCATGAATCGCCACTCGCGGAGTCTGCAAACAACGGTCTTCTCTGCGCTCTCCCTGGCCTGCGGTCTAGGGCAGGCTGCGATCTCCCCGGCCTGCGTCCGGGGCAGGCGGCGGTGAAGTCTGGAAACGTAGCGCTACAACAACGCCTCGAGCAAATCCATCATCTGCTGGTCGCCGCCGGCGGGCGGCACCCAATCCACCTGCACCACCTGCACCTCTTGCGCCGCGAGGCTCGCCGCGAAATCCGCGAGCCCCACGTTGATCGCGACGATCGGCCCCTCCAGCAGCGCGAGCAAATTCGTTTCCATGCGTCCCTTCCTGCCTCAGGCCAGCAGCCGCACGCAGAACTGCGCCGCGCGCGCATTGCTCGGGAAGACGATCGCGCCCGCTTCGCGCAGGAGCCGTGCCTGCAGCGCCATGTCCTGCGGATCGAGCGCGGTGCCGCAGATCGAAGCCACAACCGTCAGCGCCCCGCCGCGCTGCGCGGCCGCCTGCCGCGCCTCACCGATCGCGTCCAGCAGATCCCCCACCGGGTCGCGGGCGGCGTTGTAGCCCAGGACGAGGTCGAGTAGCAGCAGCCTCACCTGCGGGTCCCGCGCTTCGGTGCGGATGCGCTGCGCGCGCAGCGTGCTGTCGATCATCGGGTGCGGGCGGCCGACCGTGAAGTAATCGTCGCCCATATCCACCATCGTGTGCTCGCGCGAGCGATCGGGGCTCTCCAGCGGTTGCTCGCCATGCAGGGGCGTGTTGGAGTGCACCTTCAGCCCCGCTGCTCGCAGGATGTGCTGGGTCTGGTAGCACAACGAGCCGCCGGCAAACAGCCCGCGCAGGTACTTCTGCTCCGGTGCCCAGGCAGCGCGCTCGCGATCGGCCGCGGCCTGGCCGTCCATTTCCGCTGCCTCGATCCTCGCCGTGATCCCCGCCAACCGGCAAACCTGTTCCGCCGCATCATCGAGCGTTTGCGCGACGTGCAAATTGCCGCGCGCTGTCTGCGGGCCAAGGTCTGCCCCCAGCAGGCACGCAACGACAGGCTTGGGGAAATCGGCCAGGCGCTTGAGCAGCCGCGAGCGGACCTCTACACCTGGAGGCTTCGAGAGAACACACACGACGTGCGTGAGTGGATCCGCCTGCAATGCGTCGAGCGCGGCAAAGGCGGTCAGCCCGCCAATCGCATCCGAGAGGTCTCGCCCGCCGGTACCGATGGCGTGCGAGATGCCGCCGCCGAGGTTGTGGACGAGCGAGGTGAATTCCTGCAGCCCCGTGCCGGCGGCGCCCACCGCGCCGATCGTGCCGCGGCGCACGGCGTTGGCAAACCCGAGCCCCTTGCCCGCGATCAGGCTCGTGCCGCAGCCGGGGCCCATCACCAACCGCCCGCGCTCGCGCGCCAGCTGCTTGAGCGCCAACTCGTCTTCGACACTGACGTTGTCGCTGAAGAGGAAGACGTGCAGCCCGGCCTCGAGCGCCTTGCGTGCTTCACGCGCCGCGTAGGCACCCGGCACCGAGATCACGGCCAGGTTCGCGCCCGGTGCGCGCGCGAGGCCTTCATCTAATGTGCGCAGCGTCACCTCGCCCGCAGCGGCCGGGCTCGCCTGCAGCCATTCATCGAGCCGCCCAAGCACCGACTGCACCACCTCCGGGCTCTCGGCGATCACCGCTACGATCAGATCGTTGGGCTGGGCGGCTTCCACCTGCGGTCCGTCAATGCCGATCTCCTCGAGCAGCTTCTTGTTCTTCTCGGTGCCCATGAGCACCGCGGTCTGCTGCACGCCATGTACCTCGCCCAGGCGCTTGCTGGCGCGCATGAGAAACACCGAGTCGTAGTATTCGTTGGTGCGTACGATCACTCCGGAGGCCATGGGTTCCCTCGTGCGCTGCGTGCCGGCTAGGCCGCGCTGTACTTGCGCCCGAACGCGATG
>JBGOXY010000278.1:0-2933 GCA_041479415.1 Anaerolineae bacterium | reverse complement strand
GTTGATCATTTGGGTGGTCGAAACGGTCTTGATCACCTTGCCTCGCAGCCCGCGTTTCTCCACCAGGTAACGCAAGGCGAGGGCCATGATCTTGTGCGGGTCGACGAATTGTCCGCGTCCGTCCATCGCGCCGATGCGGTCGGCGTCGCCATCGGTGGCTACCCCCAGTTCGCCGTGCCCGGCCGCGATGGCGCCGGCCAGCGGGCCCAGGTAGCGCACGATCGGTTCGGGGTGCACGCCGCCGAACCCGGGATTCATTTCGCCGCGGATCTCAAAGACCTCGCAACCGGTGCCCTGGAGAATGCCTTTGATCTGACCGCGGCCGGCGCCGAACATCGAGTCGACCACCACGCGTGGCGCGCGGCTGGCGATCAGGTCGAAGTTGATGAGCGTGCGCAGATGATCGAAGTAGCCGGTGGTTGGGTTGAAACGGCGAATGAGCCCCTTGGCGGTGGCCTGCTCGAAGTCCATCAGGTTCGGCCCGCGCCCTCGCGATTCGTTGTCGCTCAGGTACACCTCCACCCGGCGGCACTGCTCGGGCAGTGCCGAACCGCCATAGGAGGCCTTGAGCTTCACTCCGTTGTAGCGTGGGGCGTTATGCGAGGCGGTGATCATCACCCCGGCGATCGCCTTAAGGTGGCGCACGGCGAGCGAGATGGCAGGCGTGGGGGCATCGGCATGCGCCAGGTGCACGGTGTATCCATTGCCCGCCAGCACGCGCGCCACGTCGGCCGCGTAGCGGTCCGACAGGAAGCGCGTGTCGAAGCCGACCACCATCGTGTGCGCGTCGACGGTGGGCTGCTGGCGCAGCGGTTCGTCCCAATCCGGAGCCGCGACGGCGTCGGCGATAGCCTGCGTAACCAGCCGCAGGTTGCCAAAAGTGAATGTGTCGGAAATGACCGCGCGCCAACCATCGGTGCCAAAGTGAATCATGCGACGGTTCCTCGAGGGGATTTGCGCATCCGCACTGCCGCGGGCTCGAGCGGCGGCATTCGCTGCGCACCGCGGGATTATACCCGCGCGCCTATGGGCCGGGTGCTAGGGATAGATCAACGCCACCATCAGGTCGTTCACGTTCGTGCCGGTGGGACCGGTGTGCACACACGCACCCAGTGCGTGCAGCAGCCCATGGCTGTCGTTTTCTCGCAGGGTGGCCTCGATGTCGTATCCGAGTTCCGTGGCGGCTGCGGCGCTCGTGCCGGTGACGATCGCACCGGCGGCCGGGCTGTTCCCGTCCACGCCGTCCATGGCCAGCATCATCATGGCCACACCCTCGGCGCCGGCCATTCTTTGCGCCGCCCCGAGTGCCGCCTCCTGATTGCGCCCGCCGCTGCCGTGGCCGCGCATGGTCACGGTCGTCTCGCCGGCGAAGATCATGGCCCGCGGCAGCATCCCCGGCACGGCCTCGGCGCGCGCATCGAGAGCGATCCCGGCCAGCTGCCGGCCGACCTGCAGAGCCTCCCCGCTGACCTCCAGCGAGACAACATCCGCGTTGAACCCGAGCCAGCGTGCGCATTCTTGCGCCGCGCTGGCAGCCGTTGCGCTTGAACCGATGAGCAGGTTATACGCCGTCGGTCGCGTCGGGTCAGGCGCCGGCGGGATCTCGTCGACCGTGGCGCGCACCGTAGCGGGCAACGCCTCCCACAACGCCAGGCGTGTCAAGATGGCGCGCGCCTGGTCGCCATCGGCGGGCTCGTCGACCGTCGGCCCCGAGGCGATATCGGCCAGCGGATCGCCGATGATGTCGGACAGGATCAGGCCGATGGTCTGCGCTGGCTGAGCCATGCGGGCCAACCCGCCGCGCTTGATTTGGGAAAGAGTCGCTCGCACGAGGTTGAAAGCCCGGATGTCGGCGCCCGAACGTAACATGAGCTCTTGCACCCGGCGCAAGTCGTCGAGGGTGAGCGGCGGACGCAGGTGTTCGACCAGGGCCGAGCCGCCGCCGGAGACAAGTGCCAGCAAGGTATCTTTTGGGCCGAGGTTGTGAGCCATTCGCGCGATGCGCCGCCCAGCCTCCAGGCTGCCTTCGTTCGAGAGCGGGTGCCCGCCGAGCACGAAATCGAATCGGGGTGGCAAACGGGCCGGTCTCTGCGCAGCAACCATCAGCCCGCGCGCGTATGCGCTTTGCAGTACGTCGGCTGCTGCGGCGGCCATGCCCGCGGCCGCTTTGCCCAGCGCAACGATTGAGACTGTTCCGCCGGGGGGGAGCACGACGCGCCGTTCGCCCGCGGTGAGGATTCCGTTCTCGAAGGCCAAGACCCCGGCCACCAGGCGGTGCGGGTCGACCGCCCTCAGCGTCTCGCCGCGAATCGTCTCCAGCGCGGCCAGGTGATTCGACCAGGAGGGAACGCTCATGGATGAATGGCAGCCGCGGCGGCCTGCGCCGCCTCGTGCGGCGACACACCCTCCAGCAGAACCTGCCGGACGGCGCGGTCCAGGAGCGGGCCGAGTGTCACGAGCACTTCTTCCGAGGGCTGCGCCTCGCCGGCCTGCGCGCACTCCGCGGCCAGCGCGGTGAGAAAATCCGCAGGCCATACCGCCAGCGCACCCTGGCGAGTGGGCAGCATGCCCTGCGCGCGTGTCCATTCACCCAGGAACTCCGCCTCGCTCAACCAGGCCAGCAGCCGGGTGGCCATTTGCGCGCGATCGCCTTCGACCGCCGTTGTGGCCCACGCCCATCCGGTCACTAGAGTGCTCGCCTGAGTGCTGGGCGTCGGCGGCAAACTTCCCGAGAGGCCGGAGCGCGAGCGAGTGGAGGTGGCCAACGCGGAAAAGCTGGTCACCGCACCGCGTCCGCGAGTCTGCAACGCGAGCAGTGTCTGCTCGGGGGTTGCCAACTGCAAGCTGCCCGGCGAGAGCACGCCGCGCTCGTCCAATTCGTTCAGCCAGGCCAGGCTGCGCTCGAGCGCGTCCGCATTCAGCGCGAGCGTGCT
>JBGOXY010000277.1:0-2934 GCA_041479415.1 Anaerolineae bacterium | reverse complement strand
GAGCACCAGTGAATCGAGATATTCGTTACGCCGGAGGTGCGCGACCTTCATCATCGATCGTTTCGCTCTTCGGCCACGCACCGCGCCGCCTGAACACGCTCGGCGCACGCGTCGGCCCGACGCTGCCCCTCGGCGATGAGGCCACCTTCATCAAGGAAGGTCACCTGGCCCTCCCGCAAAAGGAACTCGCCCTCCACCATGACGTGGGTGACGTCGGCACCGGTGGCCGAGTAAACCAGGGCCGCCACGGGATCGTGCATCGGAGAGTTGTGCGGGCGCCGCATGTCCACCAGGATCAAGTCGGCTTGCTTGCCGACCTCCAGCGATCCGATCCGCTCCTGCATGTTGAGGGCGCGGGCGCCGTGGATCGTCGCCATTTCCAAGACATCCGGGGCCGGCGTCGCGAGCGGGTCGAGCGTCCCCACCTTCTGCAGCAACCCGGCGAATTTCATGGCCTCGAGCATGTCGTTGCTGTTGTTCGGGTTGTCGGTACCCAGCGCGACGTTGACTCCGGCTGCCTGGAGTTTGGTGATCGGGGCGATGCCCGAAGCCAAGAGCATGTTGGCAGTCGGGTTGTAAACCACCGTAGCGTGGGCCTGCGCCAGGAGTTCAATTTCCCGATCGGAGATCCACACCGAGTGAACCGACTGAAACGCATCGCTCAGCGCACCCATCTCGTGGAACGCCTCCAGGTAGCCCTTGCCGAGGCGCTCGACCATCGCCTGGTGTTCCTTCTTCGACTCCGCCACATGGGTATGCATTCCGACGCCGGTATCCCGCATGACTTTCAGCGCGCGTTGGATGGATTCTTCGCTGCAGTAAAGCAGATTGATGGGGCTAACCACAACGGCCAGGCGGCCCTGCCCGTGCCAGGTGCGGACCATGCGGCGGCACTCCGCCTCGATGCGCTCCGGGACGTCGATGAAATCCGCGGGCGAGACAAAACGGATGTCGGAGAAGCCGCACGCAAACGTGACCCGCAGGCCGCTCTTCGTCGCGGCCCGGGCCGCGGCATCATAGTGATGGTTGTGGTAGGTCGGGTAGTTCTGGTTGTCGATGAGCGAGGTGGTGCCGCTGCGCAAGCACTCGAGGTAGCCCAGCAGCGAGGCCGTGTAGGCATCTTCCTCATCCATTGCGATAAGCCACGGCCAGACCGTCTCCTGCAGCCAGTCCAGCAGGATGCGGTCCATCCCCAGGCCGCGCATGATGTAGTAGGCGGTGTGCGTGTGGGCATTGATGAGCCCCGGCATGACGACTTGGCCGCGCGCATCCACGACGGTCTCGGCCGAGGCGTCCGCCAGCTCCGCCGCGGACCCGATCCGTGCAATCCGCCCGCCCACGACAAGAATCGCTCCGTCCGGAATGATCTCTCGTCGCGGGTTGACCGTGACCACTGTCCCGTGGGTTATGAGAGTCGCTGTCATTGGGGTCTCTGTGTCTACTTGGAAAATCGATGTCGAAACTCGCGGTCACGTCACCGATGGGGCCCGCGAATCCCCCGGGTGGCATTCGGTCGCAATAGGCTTGCGTGGGCATCGATCGTGCGGCCCTCGATGCGTGTATCTGTTACTCGGCATGGGCCACCGGAGAACTGCCGCGGCGTGCCCGCCTTGGTGAGATCGAGAGCTGCGACGCGCATCTGAGAAGCCACGGCGGACAGCGGCCACCGGCACACGTCTGACGAGCCGAGGCTCACACCCCGCGCTCCCCGCGCACGTAAGGCGTCCCGAGCGCCGCCGGGGCCCCCATTCGTTTGCGGATGGCTTCCCGCGATCCGAGAACCAGGATGAGAATCGTTGCCAGGTACGGCAGCATGTCCATGAAGCGGCCCAACGTCGGGTTGTTGGCGGTCGAGATGAGCGGCAGCGCAGGATTCTGGAGATCGAGCGGCAAGCGGCGCAGCAGACCGAAGAAATACGAGACGACCAGCCCGCGCATCGGGTCCCACGCGGCGAAAATCACGAGCCCCACCGCAATCCAGCCCAAGCCGGAGGTCTTGCCGTCCACCCAGCCAGGGTCGGTCACCAGACTCATGGCAGCGCCGCCCAACCCGCTCAGCGCGCCGCCCAAGACGACGTACAGGTAGCGGGTCCGGAAGACGTTGATGCCCAGCGAGTCGGCCGCGGAAGGGTACTCGCCGACCGAGCGCAAATCGAGCCCGGGACGCGTGCGATTCACAAAATACCATACCAGCGGGGCAAACAGCAGGCCGAGCACAACCAGGATCAGCTGCTGAGCGGCAATGCGTTGGATGATAGGGACCACCAGGGTGAACGGCTCGGGCACACGCTCGCCGACATAGGGGGCGCCCAGGATGCTCGAGAGACCCGTGCCCAGGAAGGTGACGGCTAGTCCACTCACTACCTGGTCCGCGCGCAGGGTAATGGTGATATAGCCGTGGACCAGCGCCAGCAATCCACCGAACAGCATCCCGGCTCCCATGCCTACCAGCAGGCTTCCGGTGTGCGACCAGACGGCGAAGCCGCCCATGGCGCCCACCAGCATCATCCCTTCGATGCCCAGGTTCATAACGCCCGCCCGCTCGGAAAGGATTTCGCCGATGGTCGCAAACAGCAGCGGGGTGCCGCTCACCAGGGCCCCGAACGCGATGGTCAGCCCAAGAGCCAACAAGGCGTTACTCGTCATGCGATCCCTCCGCCGCCGCAACCCGCCGGGGCCCGACCTTCTCCACCCGTATGCGATAGCGGAACAAGAGCTCCGTGCCCACGACCACGAACAGGATCACGCCTTGCAGCATCGAGGCAATTCCCTGCGGCATGATCATCTTCGTGCCCACTAGCAGACCACCGAAGAGGAAGGAGACCAGGATCGCGGCCAGCGGATTGAGCCGCGCAAGCCATGCGACAATCACACCAGTAAAGCCGAAGCCTCTTGAAAAGCGGCCATTGAGTTCACGGAGCGCCGCGACCTCAT
>JBGOXY010000276.1:0-2948 GCA_041479415.1 Anaerolineae bacterium | reverse complement strand
CGGTATTGCAGCGGGTGGAACCTCGCGAGCCCGCGCGGAAAAGTATCGGCGAAGAGGAAAGGCGTGCCCGGATGGGTCTCATCCGTCGCCGGCCACTGCAGCCCATCGTGCTCGAGTCGGTCGTACGTAATACCGCGATACTCCGGCACGAGCTCGCCCATCTCCGACAGGATCTCGCTGGGATGGTTGTAGCTCCAGCTCGCGTGCGGGGCCGAATGCACGTCCCGTCCTACCCGCCCCGCCAGCCGGCCCGCCAGATCGGCGATGATCTCCCAGTCGGAGCGCGCCTGGCCGGGCGGCTCGACGGCTTTGCGCACTCGCTGCACACGCCGATCGGTGTTGGTGAAAGTGCCGTCCTTCTCGGCCCAGGCGCTCGCAGGGAGAATCACGTCTGCCAGTGCACCCGTTTCGTTGATGAACAAATCCTGCACAACCAGGAACTCAAGTCTAGCCATGCATTCGGCCGTATGGTTGAGGTTGGGTTCGCTCATCATCGGGTTTTCACCCATGACGAAAAGCGCGCGAACCTCACCGCGCCCAGCTGCGCCGACGATCTCGGGCGTGGTCAACCCACGCCGCGCCGGCGGCGCAAACCCCCACGCCTCGGCGAACTTGGCCTGCACCAGCGGGTCGTCGACTGCCTGGTAGCCGGGGTAATGCCACGGCATGGCGCCCGCATCCGATGCGCCCTGCACATTGTTCTGCCCCCGCAGCGGGTTGAGCCCTGTCCCCACGCGCCCCACCTGGCCGCACAGCAAGCCCAGGTTGACGAGCGATAAGGCATTATCAACCCCGTGCGTGTGTTCGGGGATTCCCAAGGCCCAGTAGATGGCCGCATTCTTGGCGGTCGCGAACATGCGCGCGGCCTGGCGTATCTTCTCCGCTGGAACGCCCGAAATGCGTTCGGCGTATTCGGGTGTGAAGGCTTTCATCGAGGCGGCGAATTCATCGAAGGCCTCGGTTCGCCGGGCGATGAACTCGCGATTGGCAAGCCCCTCTTCGAGGATGACGTGAGCCATAGCCGAGAAGACCGGCACGTCGGTGCCCGGCCGCTGCTGCAACCACAACGCCGCGTGCTCCACCATCTCCACCCGCCGCGGATCGACCACGATCAACTTCGCGCCGCGGCTGTGCACCGCCTGCTTCATTTGCAGCGCGATGATGGGATGGGTCTCGGCGGTGTTCGACCCGGTCACGATGAAGACGTCGCTCTCGACGACTTCGCTGGCGGCATTCGACATGGCCGACGAGCCGATGGCCTGCTGCAGCGCCACGACCGAGGCGGCATGGCACAACCGCGTGCAGTGGTCCACGTTATTTGTGCCCACGATCTGGCGAAACAGCTTTTGCATCAGGTAGTTGTCTTCGTTCGTTGCCTTGGCGCACGCGAAGCAGGCCAGCGCGTCCGGCCCAGACTCGCCGCGGATGGCTGCCAGCCGATCGGCCACCAAGTCGAGGGCCTCACCCCAGGTGGCCTCACGGAAGAGACTGCGCGCATCGGCCCCAGCCGACGGCGACTCGCGGTTGCCGATCTCTCGGCGAATGAGCGGGGTGGTGATGCGCGCCGGGTGGTAGATGAAGTCGTAGCCGAAGCGGCCTTTGACGCACAGGTTGCCACGGTTGACCGGGCTGTCGAAATCGCCGGTGACGCGCACCAGGTTGTTCTGGCGGACGTGCAAGTTGAGCCCGCACCCCACCCCGCAATAGGGGCAGGTGGTGAGAACCGTGCGCTCGGCTTTGAGCACCTCAGCCTTCCTCCGGCACGCCGACGGGAAGCCGCCGCTTTCGCCCGCGCCGCGTTTGAGCGAGCACCGCTTGTGGATCGAGCCCCTGCTCCATCAGGAATTCGCGCTTGCCCTTGAGCGCTCCGGTAGGGCACACGCCCACGCATTGGCCGCAGAAGACGCAGGTGGTCTCGGGCATCGGCCCATCGAAGAAGGTGCCGATCTGCGTGTGATAGCCGCGTCCGTCGAAGTTGATGGCGAAGGTGTACTGCGCATCGTCCGCGCATACCTGAACGCAGCGCCAGCACAATATGCACTTGGCGTAATCGCGCACGTACATCGGGTTGTCGTCTATGAGTGCCGGCGTGCGCCGCTCTGCGCCGGGGAACCGCTGCGGATCGGCGTTCGCGGCGCGCATCTGCTCCTGCAGCTCGGGCGCCTCGGAGAGATCGACCGAGGCGTTCAGCATCTCGAGCAGCGTGCGCCGCGCCCGCAGCACGCGCGGGCTGTCGGTATGCACGACCATCCCGGCGGCCGCCGGGGTCACGCAGGCCGGCGCTAACACGCGCATCTTCTCAACTTCCACAACGCACTGACGGCACAACCCGTTGGCTGTGGTGTGATCGTGGTAGCAGATGGTTGGAATCTCAAGCCCCAGTTGGCGCGCGGCCTGCATGAGGCTTGTGCCGGGGGCGACCCGCGCCTCGCGGCCGTCAATCATCAAGACGATCTCGTCGCTCATGAGGTCTCCTCAAGTTGCCTGAGACTGCGTTTCGAAGAGGGCCGGCCACAGGCGCATGGCACTCAATACGGCGCTGGCGGCCGTCTGCCCGAGGCCGCAAATCGATGCATCAGTCATCGTCCAGCCCACATCCTGCAGGCGTTCGGCGTCGCCGCGCATCGGGCTCCCGTGCGCCACGCGTTGCAGCACTTCCAGTTGGCGCTGGGTGCCGATCTGGCATGGATAGCACTTGCCGCAGCTTTCCTCGGCAAAGAATTCACCCAGCTCGACCAGCACGTGGCGCATGTCGCGCCGCTCGTCAAAGACCATCACCACCCCCGACCCGAGCGGCAGCCCGGCCGTTTTCATATCGTCGAACGTCAGGCGCACGTCGAGCTTCTCGGGTGTGGCGAAGGCGCCCGCGGCGCCGCCCATGAGCACCGCTTGCAGGCCGCGGCCGCCGGCCATGCCGCCCGCGTGCTCAAAAAGCAGCTCGCGCAGCG
>JBGOXY010000275.1:0-2977 GCA_041479415.1 Anaerolineae bacterium | reverse complement strand
TCCGTTCGCCGAAGGCATGCGCAACGAGTGCCGCCTGATTATGTCCACGCTCACCCCGCCTCTTCGCACTGAGCGGCACCGGAACGGGCACGTCCACCCGCCCTTCCAACCCGCCCCACAATCGGACCAGCACCTCGGCCATGGCTTGCGCCAGCCCCAGGTCGCGTCGGGATTTGAGCGCATGCAGCGCATCGCGGATGGGCCCGTCGAACAGGGCCGCTGAGCGCACCGCCCTCAGGCCGGCTTCGTGAATGCAGGTGTGGCCGCCCCCGGTCGAAGCGCCCCGCAGCGGTGTGCCGCACCGCGCGCACAGCGGATGACCCAGCCAGGTGATACGCTCCTCGCAGGCCGGGCAGATGCGGGCCCCCCATCGCCCACACGAGACGCACCGCGGGGGAAAAACAAAATCCAGCCCCACCCAGAGCCATCGGCGGAGCTGGAACCATGTCTGCTTTCGATTGTTGGAGGCACGGCGGCCTCCGGCGTTCCCGTTCATCCCCCCGTGGGGATCGCTCCCAGTTGCGACTGCATGAGAATCATCGCGGCCGGCCCAAGCAACACAATCATAATGGCCGGGAAGATCAGAAACACCAGCGGCAGCATCATCTTGACCGGCGCCTTGCGCGCCTGCTCTTCAGCGCCCTGGCGGCGCCGGACGCGCATCTGATCGGCCTGGATGCGCAGCACGCGGCCCATGCTGACGCCCAGCTGCTCCGACTGGATCACCGCCGCCACAAAGCTGGTCATCTCGGCAATGCCGAGGCGCTCCGCCATGTCGCGCAGCGCCTCGCGCCGCAGCTTGCCCAGGCGGATTTCCTGCAGCACGCGCCCGAAGGCCAGCGCCAGCTGGTTCTCCCACTCCTCGTTGACTTTGCCCATCGCCGCATCGAAGCCCAGCCCGGCTTCCACGCAAATGGTCAGCAGGTCCAGCGCATCGGGCATGGCCTTGCGCACGTTGTCCTGGCGGCGGCGGATTCGGCTCTCAAGCCACAGGCGTGGGAAGTAGTAGCCCAGCACCGTAAACACGCCTACCAAGAGCAGCGCCAAGAACCATTTGGGCGCGCCCGGCCCGATCACGAACAGCAACAAAGTGAGCCCGCCGAAGAGCGCCGAGGCTACGATCTGCAGCGCCCAGAAGATGGTCGGGTCCAGCCCGGCCGGGTTGCCGGCCATCTCCAACCGCGTGTGGATAAGAACTAGGTTGGCTTTGGGGGTGAACTTCATGACGAGCTGGCCGATGCCGCGCAGCGCCGGCAGCATCACCCGCTCCTGGAAGGGTTGCTCCAGCTCGATCTCTTCCAACGAGATCGGCTTGTCGCGCCCGGCGTATTCCGCCAGGCGCGTATCGAGTGGATCCCCCGAGGCCGGCAGGCGCATGCCGGCGTACACCAGCGCGCCTGCAATCAATACCAGCGAACCGAGCACGATGGCGGTCAGCATGGGTTACACCTCGATCGAAGCGATCTTCTGCACGGCGAAGAAGCCCAGGAAGATCATCAACAGCCCGGTGATCACCATCGGGATGCCGCAAATGCGCGTGGCCGGGTTGAAGAACTGCATGATGTAGGTGCGGTTGACGAAATACAGGAACAGCGCCAGCACGAAAGGCACCATCCCGATCATGTAGCCGGTGATGCGCTGCTGCGCCGTGAGAACGCGAATCTCGCCCTTGATGCGGATGCGCTCGCGAATGGTGAAGGAGATGGTATCCAGGATTTCCGCCAGGTTGCCGCCCACCTCGCGCTGGATGTTCATGGCGGTCACCATCAGCTTGAGATCGGCCGACGCCACACGGCGCAGCAGGTTCTCCAGCGCCACCTCGAGCGAGATGCCCAGTTGTATCTCCTGCACCACCCGCCGCATCTCCAGCGAGATGGGCGAGGGCATCTCTTTGGAGACGGCCTCCAGCGCCTGCATGATCGAATAGCCGGCGCGCAGGCTGTTGACCGTCAGGTTGACCATGTCCGGCAGTTGAGCTTCGAAGGAGTGCAGGCGGGCCGATTGGCGGCTGCGCACGTAGAAGATGGGGATGAACAAGCCGCCGATTCCCGCCACGAAGGAGAAGGCCAGCGCCCGGGCAAGAATCCCGCCCACAATTCCCACGCCGACGCCGGAGATGATGATGGCCGCGATGTACTCGGCCGGGCGCAGCTTGAGGTCGGCGCGGGCCAGGTCGCGCGCCATGTTGCCGAACAGGCGCGAACCCGAGAAGCGCGCTTCGAGGATGTCGGCGATCGGGCTGGCCCGCTGGCCGGCCATCATCTCTTCGCCCATCACGACCACCGCCGGGGCGGATGTGACGTCGCCCAGACGCTCCTCGACCACCGTCTTGCGGCCACCGGCCAGCATTCCGACCGCCATCATCACCACGGCAGCGGCAGCGAGTATTCCGGCAAGCACTCCGGCGTTCATGCGGCTCCCCTTGCGCGCGAGGTTAGTAGCGTACCTTTTCGCCGATCCCGAAGATCGAGGGCGACAGGCGAATGTTGGAGGCCTCGATGCGGTCCATGAATTTGGGCCGCAGCCCAGTCGGGCGCAGGCGGCCGATAATGCGGCCGCCCTCGAAACCGGTATGTTCAAACTGGAACAGATCGGTCATGGTGATCACCTCGCCTTCCATGCCGGCGATTTCGGTGATGTTGACAATGCGCCGTGTGCCGTCGCGCAGGCGCTCCTGGTGGACAATGACGTTGATGGCCGAGGCCACCTGTTCGCGGATGGCGCGGGAAGGAAGCTCCATCCCGGCCATCAGCACCATCGTCTCCAGACGCGAGAGAGTATCGCGCGGGCTGTTCGAGTGCAGGGTGGTCATCGAGCCATCGTGGCCGGTGTTCATGGCCTGCAGCATGTCGAGCGCGGCGTCGTCGCGCACCTCGCCCACGATGATCCGGTCGGGGCGCATGCGCAACGCGTTGACCACTAGGTCGCGGATGGTGATCTCGCCGCGGCCCTCAATGTTGGGCGGGCGCGATTCGAG
>JBGOXY010000274.1:0-3005 GCA_041479415.1 Anaerolineae bacterium | reverse complement strand
TCAAGTACACACCGGGCGGCGGCAGCATCCGCGTCGGCGCGCAGGTCGTCGAAAACTCGGTGCAGGTGACGATAGCCGACAGCGGACCGGGCATCCCGCGTGAGGAGATGCACCGCATCTTCGAAAAATACGGGCGTGTCGAGCGGGTCGGCGCGCCCAAGGGCCTCGGGCTGGGGCTCGCGTTTTGCCGCATGGCGGTCAAGGCCCACGGCGGACGCATCTGGGCCGAATCCCCGCCGAGCGGGGGCGCGGCCTTCCATTTCACGCTGCCGCTGCCGGCCGCGGGTGATGAAGCGCGGGCGGGCGCACCCGAGGCGCCGGCTGCTGCGCAAGCCTAGAGCGCGGGTTTAGAGGAGTGCATGGCGAAGCGACCCAGTAACGTGGTGACCGAAACGCGGTGGCGCGGCCCGGCGACGGCTGCCATTCTCGGATCGCGCGGGGCCTTGTGCTTGGACGCGCCCCTCCAGCCGCTGGAAGCCGACGAATGGATCGCCGCGCTGCGCGCACACGGCGCGACGCGGCTGGCGTTCGTCGTGCAGATGGACTCCTCGGCTGAGCGGGCGGTGGCGGTGGCCAACCTGCGCGCTCTGCCACAGGCCGGGCACCTGACCGTGGTGGCGCACCAGCACACGGCGGACGTCATGCGCGCGTCGCCCGACTCCCTGCGCACCGGCGCGGTGTTGGCCACGCTGGGAGCCGGGTTCCAGGGTGGCGAGTTTGCGCTTCCGCCCTGGGTGCGGCCGCAGGTCACCTTCACCGAGAGCCTCACGTTTCACTGGGACAAGACGACGGTCGAGCTGGTGCACGTGCCGGGAGTCAACCCGGGCGCGCTGTGGGCGCACCTGCCGCAGGAGAGGCTGCTCTTCGTTGGGGATGCCCTGGCCACCGACATGCCGCCCTACCTTGGCGAAGCGGATCTGCCGGCGTGGTTAGAGGCCCTGGCCCGGCTGCGCCGCGGGCCGTACAAAGGGGCGCGCCTTTTCAGTGCGCGCGGCGGGTGGGTCTCGCCGGCGCAGGTGACGCGCTTCGCATCCTTCCTGCGTTCGGTGCAACACCGACTCGAGACCCTCAAGTCGAAGAGCGAACCGCAGAAAGACCTGACTCGTGCGGCGGCTTCGCTCAGTGTCTATTTTCGATTTCCGCGGGAGCGCCGGCTGATCATCGAGTCGCGCCTGCGCCTCGGGTTGCAGGTGCTGTGGGAACGCGAGCACGGCCCGCTGTCCGGGCGCGCTTCGGGCGGCTAGTCCATCGGCCTCTCACCCTCCAACAACGGGAGTGCGCATGTTCGTGCCGCTCGTTGAAGTCACGCGTGGCCGCATCGTCGAGTCGTTGCATGTCGGGGCGATTGCGGTGGTGGACTCGCGCGGCCGCCTGATCGCTGCCGCCGGCGATCCAGCCTGGGCCACCTTCCTGCGCTCCTCCGCCAAACCCTTTCAGGCCCTGCCGCTCGTCGAGAGCGGGGCGGCCACGGCTTACGGCCTCGACCAACGCGAGCTGGCCGTGGCCTGCGCCTCGCACAGCGGCAGCCCGGCCCATCAAGAAGCCGTGCGCAGCCTGCAGCGCAAGGCCGGCGTGCAACCCGAGGATCTGTTGTGCGGCACACATCCGGTGGGCGACCGGGCGGAGGCCGAACGCCTGATGCGGGCCGGGCAATCGCCCACCGCGCTGCATCACAACTGTTCGGGCAAACACTCTGCGATGCTCGCGCTCGCTCGCTACCGCTGGGGCGGGGTCACCTCGCCCGAGGGTCACTCCTACATCGATCCGGCCGGAGCGCTGCAACAGGAGATCCTGCGGGCCTTTGCCGCCATGTGCGCGGTGGATCCGGCCCAGGTCGAGGTGGGCATCGATGGCTGCTCGGCGCCCAATTTCGCCGTGCCGCTCGAACGCGCGGCCCACGCCGCCGCCCGCCTGATGGACCCGGCCGGGCTGGAGGAGGCGCGCCAGCAGGCGTGTGCCTCGATCACCGCTGCCATGATGACCCACCCCGAGATGGTGGCGGGCGAGGGGCGCTTCGATACGGTGCTGATGCGCGCCGGCCATGGGCGCTGGATCGCCAAAGCCGGCGCGGAGGGCTATCAGTTGATCGCGGTGCGGGCGGGCGTGGCCGGGCGCGGCGCGCCCGCGCTGGGTATCGCCCTCAAAGTGAGCGATGGCGACACGACCCTGCGCAGCGAGCCCTTGGGCGAGAGTCTGCCGCGTGCCGCGCCGCTGGTGGCGCTGGAGGTCTTGCGCCAATTGCGCATGCTCGATGAAGAAGACCTGGGTGAGATGGCGCGTTTTGACCGGCGGCCTCTGACGAATTGGCGAGGTCTCACGACGGGCGAGATTCGCCCGTGCTTCGTGCTGGACTAGGGTCGAGCTCGAAGCACAACAAAGACAACCATCAGGCCGGCGCAACGCCGGCCTGAGTCTGTGTCCGCAGTTCTCACGACCGAAGCGCGAGCCTTAGAAGAGACCCGGCACATGCGTCGGTGTCGCCGTCGGGAGGCCGGGGATCTCGCACATGCCGGGTTCGCCGCCCGAGGGTGTGAAGCCGTAGGCATAACGGCAGGTGTTGTCGAGCGCGAAGAGGTCCTTGAGCGGATACTGCGCTTTGAGTTCGACCAGCGGCGAGCCGGCTTGGTCCGATGTGAAGTGGTCGTTGTAATCGAACCAGCCCGGCTGTCTCACGCCGCCGTCGGTCCACACTCCCCACAGGAATGAAGGATCCCCGTTCAGCGCGGTGGATTTGAACGCAATCTGCACCGCCGCCGCATTGCCCGGCGCCATGCGCACCCAGGCCATGTCCGGGTCGGCGCCCACCCCCCTATTGAAGAGCAGCGTCTCGTACCCGGTCCCGCCGCGGCCCGGGTCGGAGGTCAGGGGGTTCGGCCCGCCGACGTCCTTGTTGACATCCTGCCACACCTGCATCCCGTCGGTTGTCCACTCGCTGGTGCCCGGGGCGAGGGCCCACACCAGCGCATCTCCCCGCCCGTCCAGATCGGCATCCACCTCCACACCAT
>JBGOXY010000273.1:0-3011 GCA_041479415.1 Anaerolineae bacterium | reverse complement strand
CGTCCCTTGGGCGGCGACAACAGAGATCCCTGAGGCGAAGCCGCCGACACATGAGAGCTGTCCGTGATGCAGAGCGGGGCGCGCGGTCGTCGTCGGCCGGCGCCGAAAAGCGTAACACAGGCGAGCGCCTGCACAAAGTGTTGTGTCTAGCGCAGGGAGGTCGTTCCAGACGCATGCAACTGAGGAAGAGAGCAGGGGCGCTCGGGTTGGCGAATACAGGCCCGCAATCTGTCGGGCAGCCCAGCAGAATGCGTGCAGTGTCGGCACCCTGGCTGCGCTCGCACGCAATGCGACGCGCGACGGCATGCGGCGGGTCAGGCCCGGTCGGATGGAGTTGATCGAGCTCGTTTCTCCCTGAAGGAGGTGAACCGCGCGAAGTCGGCCGGGCTACACGTATCTCGTCATCCACGCGTCCATATCGCCCACCACGCGAGGGTATTCGAGATCGTTGTGAGGCTCATGATAGCCGCCCGAGTAGGTGCGCATTTCCTTCTCGGCGATGCGCACCAAGTCGTAGAACACCTGGCTACCGTGTGGCGCATTGATGCGGTCGGAGTCACCGTGCAGAATGAGCACCGGCACTTTCCATTCGGGCGAATGGGCCTTGACCCATTCGATCGTCTTGAGCGACTCGGTGCCGAAGCGTGGCGAAGCTTTGTGATGAACGAGCGGGTCGTGTTCGTAGGCCTCCACCACATCTTTGTTGCGCGAGAGGGCGGAGGTCTCGAGGCGCAGGTCGATCGGGAAGGTTGGCAGGGCGCCCGACAGCAGCTTGACCATGGCAACCAGGGCGGGCTTGGCCGCGCCCACGGGCTCAAAGAGGATACCGCTCAGGATGCAACCGCGCAGGCCTTCAGGGTAGTGCAGGACGTAATCCTGTGCGATGAGCGAGCCGAGGCTGTGCCCCAGGAGAAACAGGTTGCGATTCTTTTCGTTGGCGGAGACGTAGCGCACGAAGTTGGCCAGGTCCTCGCGGTACTCGCGCCACGCGCCGATGTGGCCGCGTTGCCCCGCGGAGTTCCCGTGGCCGCGCTGATCGAAACCCCACACGGCATACCCGCGCGGGACGAGACCCTCGACCACGTTGGCATAGCGGCCGATGTGCTCGCCGAACCCATGAACGATGACGAGGATCGCGCGCACGGGTCCGTCGGGTTTCCAGTTCTGAAAGGCGAGGTCGACCGCGCCGAATCCTTTGAAGATGCCCTCTTCATGCTGCATAAACGTTCTCCATGGACAACGGGGTACCAAGTCCCCCTGACACTCGACGAGACCGGCGCGGATGGCCTAAGGGCTCGCCCCTTCGGCAGGCTGTCCGCGGGTGGGCTGCCAGTTGGCCAGCCAGCCGCCGGCACCGCCCATGAGTGCCGAAAGCGGAATGGCGAGGGCGAGCCACCAGGTTGGACCGAAGATGTAGCCGAAGCCGACCCCGCCCACGACGCCGCCCAAGGCGAAACCGTATTTGATGCGCTCGCGGCCCGCAAGCGTGGCGCTGAGGTAGCCGCCGGCGATGAGCGACAGGCCGGTGACGATGATGAGCGTGGCCAGTCTGTAGATGCGGTTGTCGCTGAGGGGCAGCAGCCAGGCGAGGGCCAGTAGCAATCCGAAAGCGACCAGCGCCGAGATGGCGCCGAGTACCACTGCCAGGGCCGAACGGCCCCCGCTGCGTAGCGTCTTCATCACTGCCTCCGCCCGAAGCTTATCGACAATCGATCATGATGGCGTGCGGCGATCCAGGCGGGAGCGGAGGGCAGCCAGCGGCCCGGCGAGCAGGCGGGCGAGCACGAGCGTCAACCCCCAGTATATGACGTATTCGAAGAATGCGAAGACTAACACCGGCGCCGGGTCGACCCCGGCCAGCATCGGCACCCTCTCGAATAGATCCACGCCCCAGATGGCCAACGAGTGTTCGACCAGCGACTCCAGGCCGCCCAGAACGACGAAGACGAGAGCCGGCGGCCCGGGCAACCTGCGCGTCAGCCACCACAAGAGGAGTGCGATGCCTGCGTAGAGAATAGCCGAAAGGGGTGCCAGAAGACGTTGCCAATCTTGTGCAAAGAACGTGTAGTACGAGTCCCACGTTGAGAGGACGAGTGCCGTTGCCAGGGCGCCCCAGAACAAGCCTCCGGCCAGCACGATTTCGAACCCCAGGAGGCGGAACCGCTCGCGCGGGAGGAGCCGCGCAACGAGCACGCTGAGCACGGTGGCGAGCACGGCGGCGCCCGCGGCGCTGAGCCAGTAGCCGGAGGAGGTGAGAGGGGTGGGCATGGCGACCCGCGTGTGATCCGTTCACGATCATAGGCGCACTCGGCCCCGGCCGCAAGAGGTAGGCAGCGGCTCACCTCGGCGGTGAAGATGAAGGCACTGCGGCGCTGGGCACGTCTCCCCCGATGAAGAACAGAGCCGCCCTGTGAGGGGCGGCTCTGTCGGTCTGATACAGGAACGCGGTTCGGCCTACCCGCACCCTCCGCCGCTCGGGCTGCGCTTGCGCTGCAGCTTCACCTTCGGCTCGTACTCGACCTTCCATTCGTTCGCGTCAGGGTTGGCGGCCTCGTAGCGCGAGCCGAGTGCTGCCGGGAAAAGGTACGCCAGCCGGTCGGAGCCCACGGGGGTCGAGGTGGGGGTTAGCTCACGTTCACCCGCGCCAAAGATCCTAATCCAATTGTTGATCCCGCCCTCCAGGATGTACACATTCGAGACACTCTCAGCCTGGAGCAGCTTCCAGGCGTCCGTCGCCGCGGCCTCATCGTTGCTCATGACCACGGTCACCGTGTTCTCGGCTGGTTGCTGCAGCAGCTCGGGAACGAGTGCCCCCAACTGGTCGAGGGGCACGTGGCGCGCGCCGTCCAAGTGGAACATATTGAAGTCGGCCTCCGCGCGCACGTCCAGCATGACCACGTTGAGCTTGTCATCGGCTCGGCTGGCCAGCAGTTCGCCCGGGTGGATTTGGACCTCGCGCGCCGCGAGCGAAGCCTCCTTCGCCGAGGCGATGCGCGCCCAGCGGTCCGCCG
>JBGOXY010000272.1:0-3022 GCA_041479415.1 Anaerolineae bacterium | reverse complement strand
GGCCGCCCACCCCGCGATGGCGAGATGCCATTCCCCCGTCTCGAACAACTGGCATTCCCGAGCGCGTCCCTCGACTCCCGCTCCGCGCGCAAGTCCAGGCCGGGACTCAAAGCGCGCCACGGCCGGGACCGGCCATGGCGCGCTCTCCCTGCAACTTGCACCGATTGGGTTTTTACCTCACAGCCGCAGACCGCTGCTCGGGCGGGTCTGCCGGCGCCACCAGCCTTTCACCGCTACTCGCGCCGCCTGCACCAGGTTGATTCGCCAGCCGCGCACGGGGATCTCCAGTTCGCGTTTGTCGCACACCGTGCTCAGGTTGGAGTTGTCCACTTGCGCCTTGAGCGCTTTCAAGCGCATGTGCCGCTCGGCGGCATTCGGTTCGGCCATGATGCGGTCGATCTCCCCGATAAGACGCACCGCATTGACAATGCGCGCATCGGTCGCCTTAGCGGTCTCCGCGTCGACCACACCCAACTCGCCCTTGATCTGATTGAGACGCCGGCCGGCCTCATAGGTGGCCGCCACAATCTGATGGCGATTCATCCAACGGGTTTCGTAGTTCAGCACGTACTTCCAGCTCGGTGCCAGCAGCCGCAGGCGGTGTTCCTCCAACGTGCGGGCGAACAGGTGGTAGCCGTGAGCTTCAGGGTCTTCGAAGGCCCGACTGCCCGGGTCAACGAATGGCGCAAGCGGCGAGATGAACGGCACCACTCGGCGGATACCCTCTCTGCCGTAACGCTCGAGCATCTGGCGCGAGTAATCGATCGTTCCCATCACCGACTCGTAGGTCTGACCCTTCAGCCCGACCATGAAGAACAGGTCCAGGCGCTGGCAGCCGGCTGCCAACGCATCGTCCATGGTGTGCTCAATCGCCTCGCGCGTATACGGCCGGCCGAACGCCTGCCGTACACCATCGTCGTGCGATTCCATCGAAATCTCGAGCGTCCAATTGGGAAGCGCACGACCGACCCGGTCGAGAAAACTCCTAGGCGCGGCATCGAAGAGTTCGATGAACACCGGATGGGGATATCCGGCAATGGCTTCCAGGAATCGCTCGGCGTAATTCCCGCCGGCCTGGCGGATATCGCCCAGGACAAACACTGGGCCTTGGCTGAAATCCCCGATGCGCCGGATGTCGCTTGCCAATTGCACCGGGTCGCGATAGGCCGGCTTCTGCCGGCCGTGCAGGTTGCGGAAGGCACACGCCGAGCCGCCGCATGAGACGCAGTTGTACCGACAGCCACGCACAGTGAGCGCGGCGGTGATGGGATACTTCATCCAATTCGGGAAAGGTTTGTGGGAGGCCAGGTCCCGGTAGCGCGCCACGGAGCGAACCACGCCCGTGTAGTCTAAGAGGACGTGATCCAAGTTCTCTGGAATATAGGTTAGCGGGTTGACCTGCACTGCGCCATCGCGGTCCTTCCAGACCAGGTTGGGGATCCCGCCCAGGCGCCGCGCCTCGGGCGAGCCCGGCGCAGGGTGGGCCGATCCGCCCGAGCGCAGGAACCCCACCAATTGCAGCATCGGTTCTTCGGTGGAATCCCCGCGCACGACGAAATCGACTGACGGGTAGCGGATGAGCTCGTTGTGGAAGTAGGTCGAAGAGAAACCGCCGAAGATGATCGCTCGCGCGGGGTGCAGACGCTTGACGATACCCGCCACTTCGATCGAGCCGTGCGCATGGGGCAGCCAGTGCAGGTCGATGCCGAACGCCGGCGCATCCAGCCGCCGCAGGCTGGCCTCGACGTCGAAATCCGGGTCCTCCAGCATGCGGCTGGCAAGGTTCACGATGCGCGTGTCGAAGCCGTGCCGCTCGAGATACTCGGCGATCGTGGTGAACCCGATCGGATACATTTCGAAGACCGGCGTCGATGGAACCAGATCGCTCACCGGTCCATAGAGAATCGATTTGCCGCGGAAGTCGAAAACGCTGGGTGCGTGAAGCAAGATCAGATCAGAGGAGGGCATGCTCACCTATCATGGTCGGCGCGGAGCAGGCACACCTGCGGCCGCAGCCGGTACCTTTCAACCCCTCCATCCTAGTTTTCGGGGCGGAGAAGTCACAGTTGATATGGTCACTATCTGGGCGTGCCATTCCGCGCCACTGAGGTGCCGGACTTCCTGCGGGTCTGCCGAATGGCCGTGGGTCCGCGGGAGGGGGGCATGATCCGTCGGGCTGACAACGGCGAGCAACCGTCGGGGGAGCGCACCGCGCCCTGCCCGGCGAGCGCCCGCCATACGCGGGTTGCGCGCGCGTCGCCATCCGGGACCGCCCATCTGCAAGAGAGTCTCCCAACTCAAGATCAGTGTGGAACTCACTCGTCGATTTGGCGCTCGGCGACAATCCAGACCGATCCATCCGCGTCGCGCTCCAGCCTCGAGGCGAGCCCCAGCCGCAAAGCCATGCGAGCAATATCCTCCCCACGGCGGAACCGGCTGCGCATGAGGAGTAATCTCTCGGCGAGCGCAATCAAGCGCGCGCCCAGTCGGTGGATATCAGGCTCCAAGATGACGAGACAGCCGCCCGGCTCAAGCACGCGTGCCATCTCGGCCAGCGCCCGTTCTTGATCTCGCAAGTGATGGAACGCGTCCACCATCACGATGCGCGCCTGGCTGCACCGGGGGAGAGGCAGGTTTTCGATCTCGGCCTGCACCGCCGCCAGGCCCGGTTTAGATGCGGCTCGTCGCAGCATCGGCCGCGATTCATCGATCACAAGTGCCAGGCCAGCGTGAGGCGCAAGGTGTTGCGCAACACGCCCTGTGCCGCCGGCTGCATCCAGGATCGAGCCCTGGGTGGGGAGCCGCAACAGCTCCGCCATCCGCTCGCCTCGGCGAAAGGTGGCCAGGCGGTCGTAGTGCGGGGCTAACAGACCGAAGTGGTCGATGAAAGGCATGCTCAATCCCCTCTGCGCGTCGCGTCCGGCGCGCCCCTCGGCTGGCGCCGAGATGTCTCGCTCGACTCGTGCGCAGAAGAGTTGTGTGAGTTTACACCCCATTTACGTCAAGCCAGCTAGAACGTCAT
>JBGOXY010000271.1:0-3025 GCA_041479415.1 Anaerolineae bacterium | reverse complement strand
CTGGGCCCGATCGTGCGCGCGGGGTGCGATGCCATCTGCCCGACCTACGGCGACTCGTGTGAGGGCTGCCGCGGGCTGGTGCCCAACCCGAACATCGAGCATCTCAAAGAGGTGCTCAGCGAGCACGGGCTGAGCGTGGACCAGACGCTGGCCAAGATGACGCAATTCCTGACCTACCAGGTGATGGAAATGGAGGCGGCAGGCCATGGCGACCCCCAACCTGCGCATTGATGTCCACCACGTGACGCGCGTCGAAGGCCACGGCAACATCGTCGTCGACGTGCAGAACGGCCAGCTCAAACAGTGCGACCTGGAGATCGTAGAGACTCCGCGATTCTTCGAAGCCATGCTGCGCGGCCGGCCGTACGGGGAATCGTCGCACATCACCTCGCGCATTTGCGGCATCTGCGCGGTGGGGCACGCCACGGCCTCCTTGCGCGCGACCGAGAACGCGCTGGGCGTCGTGCCGAGCGAGCAGACTGTGCTACTGCGCAAGCTCAACTTTCACGGGGAAATGCTCGACAGCCACATCCTACACGCCTACATGCTCATCGCCCCCGACCTCTTGGGCGTGGGCAGCGTGATCCCACTCGCCAAGAGTGCGCCGGAGGTGGTGTTGCGCGCTCTGCGCATGAAGAAGCTGGCTGGCGACTTGTGCGCCGCCCTGTGCGGGCGGCACACCCACCCCATCGCGATGACGGTGGGCGGCTTCACGCACTTCCCCAGCCGCATGCAGCTGGAAGAATTGCGCGAGCGGCTCATCGCCATGCGTCCGGACGTGGAGGCCACGGTCGAGCTGTTCACCCAGCTCAAGCTGCCGGCCTTCGAGCGCGACACCGAATACGTGGCGCTGCGCGCCAAGGGCGAGTACTGCTACATCGACGGCGAGATCGCTTCGAGCGACGGCGGCGCACTGCCGCTTGCCGAGTACCGCAAGGTCACGAACGAATACCTGGTGCAGCGCTCTTCGGCCAAGCGCACGCACCACAAGCGCGAGTCGTACATGGTCGGCGCGCTGGCGCGCTTCAATATCAACTTCGACGAGCTGCACCCCAAGGCCAAATCGGCTGCGGCGGCGATCGGGATCAAGCCCAAGGTGACCAACCCGTACCTGAACACGGCCGCCCAAGTGGTAGAAATCGTCCACTGCACCGAAGATGCCATCCGCTTGTGCGATGTGCTGATCAAGCGCGGCATCACCTGGGAAGAGCCGGCAAAACCCGCGCGCCTGAGCGGCGAAGGCGTGGGCGCGTGCGACGTGCCGCGCGGCACGCTGTTCCACAATTACGTCATTGCCGATGGACTGGTTACCGGAGCCAACTGCATCATCCCTACCGGCCAGAACCTGAACAACATCGAAGCCGACATGCGCGCGCTGGTGCCGACGATGCTCGACCGCAAGCCGCCGGAGATCACCTTGGCGCTGGAGATGCTAGTGCGCGCCTACGACCCGTGTATTTCGTGCTCGACCCACATGCTCGATGTCCGCTTTGAGTAGCCTCACCGAAACGCGCGCGCCCGAACTGGGGTGCGAGACCCGGCCGGCACCGGCCGGCACAACGTTGGTCCTGGGTCTGGGCAACGAATTGCGCGGCGACGACGGAATCGGGCCGGCCATCATACGTGCTCTGGCCGCGCGACAAGACCTGCCTTCCCACGTGACTGTGCTCGACGGCGGGCTGGCGGGCGTGGAGACGGTACTGCTCCTCAAGGATGCGGCGCGGGCGATCGTTGTGGATGCCGCCGAACAGGGCCTGGCGCCGGGGGAGTGGCGGCGCCTGCCGGTGGCCACTGTGCTGGAGCACGCGGCGCGCGATGGCGGCGGATCGTGGCATGCCGCCGGCTTGGCGCAGGCCCTGGCCCTGGGTCAGGCACTCGACACATTGCCACCGGACATCGTTGTGTACGCCGTTCAACCGCTGCGAGCCGACTACTCGCCCGGTTTGAGTCAACCTGTGCAAGCCGCAATCCCGACGCTGTGTGAGCAGATCCTCTCGGACCTACTTACACCCACCGCATGAGGATGATCCGATGGCCAAGATACTGATCATCGACGACGACCCGGATATGGTGCTGGCGACGCGCATGTGCCTGGAAGGCGCGGGGCACAAGGTGATCAGCGCGCCCAACGGCGCGGAGGGCTTGAAGCAGGTGAAGGCCGAACACCCGGATCTGATCGTGCTGGACGTGATGATGGATTCGGCGACCGAGGGATTCCAGGTCGCGCTGGCCCTGCGCAAACCGGAACCCGGGTCGGAGTACGATGGCTTCCGCACGATCCCCATTGTGATGCTGACCGCGATCCATAGCACGACCCCGCTGCGCTTCGGCCCCGAGCAGGACTACTTGCCGGTGGATGCCTTCGTCGACAAACCGATCAAGCCGGACGATTTTGTGGCGAAGGTCAACGGGCTGCTCAAGGGTGACCGCCCGGCCAAGTAGCGAGAGGCACACCGCGCGGTGGACCTGAGCGTGGACGGGGCCAGCCCCAGGTTCCGTCAACTCGAAGCCAGGGCCACGTCCAGGTTTCGATCGCGCACAAACATGGCGCCTCCTCCGTGGACGTGGCCGACACCGGCATCGGCATCCCCGCCGCCGACTTACCCCACCTATGGGAGGAGTTCTTTCGCGCCAGCAATGATCGACGCTCCGGGGTCAACGGAACCGGGCTTGGGCTGAGTATCGTCAAGCGGCTGGTGGAAAGATTCCAGGGTCACGTCAGCGTCAAGTCAACAGTTGAGGTTGGCACAACCTTCTCGGTCATCCTGCCGCAAGCTCCGGATTCCGTGGGGTGATCCGCCCCGCCCTTTGGGTGGCGCACCGGCACTGCCTGGAACGAGCCAACCCTCCTCTGACAACCCGCGAGCCTGCCAAGGCTCGAAATTGGCCACATGAACCTCCCCCACAATGCAGGCCGCACTAGGCCAAATTGCTCTCAAGACACGATTCACCCCTCCCCAGCGTTGACACGCTGGGGGGAAACCGTATAATTCGCTTGTCCCGCGCAGGGCAGCCCGCCTCGCTG
>JBGOXY010000270.1:0-3043 GCA_041479415.1 Anaerolineae bacterium | reverse complement strand
TGGCGAATCTCGCGTAGAAGTTCCGGGTAGCCCGGGTAGCCAATACGCTGCGAGAAGCGCACCACGGTCGCCGGGTCGATATCCAGGCGGTCGGCCAATTCGGTCGCGGTGAGGAAGGCCGACTCGGTATACGAGTCGAGAAGGAAATCGGCCAGGCGCTTGAACCCCGGCGAGAGCTGGGCCATCGTCTCGCGGATGCGATCTTCGTAAGCGTACTTCATGGCTCCCTCCTGCGCTTGCGCGAGCGCGCCGGCGCAGCACGCGCGCCAATCGATGGTACCACAGCCCCCATCGCGATGCAACAAGAATGGCAAAATGCACGAATCCCGGCTTCTCAATTGCAGGCATTGTCGGCCGGTTCTTGAGAGGGGGGCGTGGTCAGCCCGAGGCGCGTGGATGGACCCTTAACGCGTCACCCGATCAGGCGTCGCCGCTGGGCCCTGCTGCCGCTCGACAATTGCCTGCCGTGACAATCGTGTAACGCGTGTCCATCAATCGTAGAAGGGCAATCGGCGGCGGGATCGGCTCGGGTGAACCCTGAATGAGTTCCCTGCGATCTCGGCGCTCTCCGCGGTGAAAGCTCTTCTTCTACCCCCACACGCGGAAGTGATCGAGGATCGACCCGCCGATGAATTCGCGCAGGATCGAGTCGTCGGGGATGTACTCGGTCGAGCACGGGCGGATCCATGAGAGGAAGGCCAGCAGGCGCTTGACCTCCACGCGTTCGGGCGCGTCAGCCGGCACCTGAAAGAGCAACGGCTCCGCAAGCGGCCGCAGCGCGGCAAGTTCGTACACCAGCGTCGAGTTGAAGATCACGTCGGCGTTTTCTTGGTAGGGGAAGATGTAGCGCTTCTCGCCGCGCCGCACCGATTCCCAACGCCTGAGAGTCGCCAACGCCGAGTGCCCGCGCGTGGTTGCGTCGCGCACCAGGCGGCGCAGCAAGCGCGAGTCAGTCGTGGACACGCGGTTGTGGCGGTCGAGGTTGAGATGGGTCAAGGCCGAGACGTAGACGCGGAAGATGTGTTGCGCCGGGAAGCGCGGGAGCAGGTCCGGGTTGAGCCCATGGATGCCCTCCATGATGATCAGCGCCTCCGGCCCTAGGCGGATGGCTTCCCCCCACCCGCGCGTCCCGCGGGTGAAGTCGTAGCGCGGCAGGGTCACCGTTTCACCGCGCATCAGCCGCTCGAGTTGGTCGCCCAGCAGCTCGCGGTCGAGAGCTTCGATCGTTTCAAAGTCGAAGACCCCGTTTTCATCGCGCGGCGTGGCCTCGCGCTCAACAAAGTAGTTATCCATTTCGAGCGGGTAAGGCCGCAGCCCGAGCGAAAGCAGCTGGATGGCCAGGCGCCGTGCAAAGGTCGTCTTGCCGGCCGAGGAGGGGCCTGCCACGAGCACCAGCCGCAGGCGCTCGCGCTCCGAGGCAATGGTGCGGGCAATCTCGGCGATCTTCTGGTCGTGGAAAGCTTCCGCGACGAGGACGATTTCGCGGATCCGCCCGCGCTCGATGGCGTCGTTGAGCGTGCCGATATCTTCGATCCCCAGGCGGCTCAGCCATTCGCCGTATTCACGGAATGTGGCGCGCAGTTTAGGGAAGTCCCCGCCGGCTTGAATGTCCTCGGGCGCGTGGCGTCGAGGGTAACGCAGGGCAAACCCAGGCGGGGCCGCCTCCAGGCGGAAGAGGCGCAAGTACCCGGTGGAGGGCACCATGTAGCCGTGGAAGTAGTCTTCCCGGCCGCGCAGCGAATACAGGATGACGAAGTCCTTTTCGCGCGCCTGCAGCAGGCGCACCTTGTCGTCAAAGCCTTCGCGGCGGAAGATGTCCATGGCGGCGGCGACGGGCACCTGATGCTTGAGGATCGGTTCATCGCTCTCGGCGATCTTCTGCATGCGCGCCTGGATCTGGGCCACTTCCTTGGCGCTGAACGGCGCGCGCCCGTGCACACTGCAGTAGTAGCCGCCATCGGAGATTGAGTGGTCCACCGCCACGTCGGCCTGTGGGAAGAGCTCGCGCGTGGCAACGATGAGCAGGAAGACAATTGAGCGCCGGTAGATGCGCGCGCCGTCGGCAGTGGCGATAGTCACCGGCTGGAGCTCGCCATCCTCGCGCACCGGGAAGGTCAGCTCGCGCAGGTCGCCGTTAAACATCGCCGCCACAATCGGCGCCGGGGTCTGGATCTGCGCCGCGCGGACGAACTCTTCGAGGGTTGTGCCCTGCGGGCCTTCCAGCGTGCGTCCATCCGGCAGATGGACCTGGACCGTTGTGCGGCGCAGGGCCGAGTTGATCTGGGTAGAGGTAGTCATGGTTTGCCGCAATTGTGGGCTGCGTTGCTTGACAACCCTTTTGCGCGATGATTATAATCGTTCCACCTTCCTCGGTAGCTCAACCGGCAGAGCGGGCGGCTGTTAACCGCTAGGTTCCAGGTTCGAATCCTGGCCGAGGAGCCTGGGCCTCCCATGGCTCGTTCGGACCCGGATGCGCGATCCGGGTTTTTGATTCTGTATGCGCTGGACCGGCGCGCCGAGATGGTCGTCATTTCTACATGCTCCTGGCGGGAATCCCAGGCAATCTGCTCGCCCACGTCGTGCGGTCTGCGTGGACCTGCACAGCCAACCTTCTACTTATGGGTCGTCTTTCCCGCGTCGTTCAAGCGGGATTCCAGGGGTTTCGAACCCCCTGGAGCCGCGCCTCGCTTGGGCCCAGCGAGCGGCGCGCAAAGGTTGCGCAAACCACGCCTTAGCCTCGCCCTGTAAGGTCCTCCTCCTGGGCCCCCGCCCAGGGCGCACGTGGGGACGACGAACCTGACAACGCGCATCGCGGCCCCTGGGGCGTACCGTTTCTCCCTACCGGAAACGTACGGCCTCACACCCGGGGTCCCCTTTTCCGCGGGGACAACGAACATGCCGAATCGCCTGTTGCCAAGTCGCGGAAGGCCTTTCTCGGACCTATGACCCGTTCGGCCCCCCTACTGTTCCGCCATTTGATGCATGACGAACCCAAGGACCGGTAGTATGGTTAGATCGATAGCCGAAAGCCCGAGGCGCCCTG
>JBGOXY010000269.1:0-3045 GCA_041479415.1 Anaerolineae bacterium | reverse complement strand
TGGTTGTCCGCCAGCTTGAGAAGCGCGGGGGCGTCAAACACTAGCCTGCCCGATCGCACAAACCGCCAGGCCGCCCGCGATGCGCGCGGGCGGCCTCTTGTTTCTGGCGGGTTTGATGGCGCGGACGTATAATCGCGGTTGATCCGCCCACCAGAAGGCTGTCATGCGAACTATCGACCGGTCGACGTACCGCGATGCCAGCGGCCAGATTTCCTTCTCCACTCGCTTGCGGGCCGTCTTCAGTGAAGGCCTCGGCTGGCAGGCCGAGGTGCAGGCCCAGGAGGACATCACACGCCGCCTGGCGAAAGTCTTCGGCGACGACTATGTCCTCGTGCGCAACTGCCCCATGCCGACCAGCAATGTACCGGTGCCGCTCATTCTCATCGGCCCGATCGGCGTGCGGGTCATGATGACAACCTCGCTGCGCGGGACCTACCGCGCCAAAGCCGGCCAGTGGATGACGCTGGGGGGCAGCGGGACGTTCAAGTCCTCGCACCCCAACCTGGCCTCGCGCTTGCGCCTGTTCGAAGATGCCGTTCGCCGCTTCGTCACCAGCAAAGGCATCAACCTGCCCGAGGGTGAGCCGGTGCTCATCGTGGCCCGGCCCGAGACCTACGTCGAGAACATCAAGACCTCGCTGCGCGTGGTGCTGGCCGACGGAGTCGAGAACTTTGCGACCAGCCTGATGCAATTGCGGCCGATCCTTTCACCGGCCGTCGTCGAAGATATCACACGGGCGCTGGGTGGGCCGAAGGACGAGGCACCGATTGAGGCCGAAGCGGTGCAGGCCGCGGTGCCCGTGCTGCCTCGCTCCACTGCTCCGACCGTGCCCGCCGCACTCGTCGCCGCAGCGGACCCCGACAGCCGCGAGATGCCTGCCGCGACGGCCGGCCCGGCCGAACGCCGCCGACGCCTGACCCGCAAGCAGGTGTTGCTGCTGGTGTTGCTGGGGCTGGCCAACCTGTGTGTCTTGGGTGCGCTGGTCGTGGTGGTGGTCACCAACTCGCTGGTCGGCAGCTGACTTTCTGCTCGTCCGCGGCACCCGCGCCCGGCTTTGATACTCCTCCTTGGAAGATCTCCGTCTTCATCCTCAGACAGGGGACTGGGGACGACAGTTCGTCGCGCACTTCGTCGGCGCCTCGCCTTGATAGCCGATTGCGGACCGCCTTTCTGATACAATCCGGCCGACATGGCGGAAGAGATTTTCCTCTCGGTCGTCATCCCGGCGCACAACGAAGAACACCGCTTGCCCTCCACGCTGCGCCGCCTGCAAGAGTTCCTTCCCACCCAAGGCTATACATTCGAAGTCATCATTGTGGAGAACGGAAGTCGCGACGGCACGCGAGCAGTGGTCGAGCGCGCACGGCCCGGCTTCGCCCAACTGAAGTTGCTTTCGGTGCCGCGGGCTGGCAAGGGGGGCGCGGTGCGCGCGGGCATGCTGGCGGCGCGCGGTGCCTTCCGCTTCATGTGCGATGCCGATTTGTCGATGCCCATCGAAGAGGTGAGCCGCTTTCTGCCGCCGCGGGTCGAAGCGGAGGTGGCCATCGGGTCGCGCGAGGCCCAGGGTGCGCGCCGCTTCGGCGAGCCGGCCTACCGGCACCTGATGGGCCGGGTCTTCGCGCAAGCCGTCAAACTGATCGTGCTGCGCGGCTTCGAGGACACGCAGTGCGGCTTCAAGTGCTACCGCGCCCGGGCCGCGCAGGATGTCTTCTCGCGCCAGGTGCTCCAGGGATGGACCTTCGACGTCGAGAATCTCTTCCTCGCCCGCCGGCTGGGATACTCTGTCGTCGATGTGCCGATCCCCTGGACCTACCAGGCCGAAAGCCGGGTGCAGGTGGCGGCCGATTCGCTGCGCATGTTGGCGGACTTGGTACGCATCCGGGTGAACTGGATGCGCGGTGTGTATGACACCTCACGGCCCTCGCCGCCCCAATCTGCGCTATGAAGCCGGGCTGTGGCGCCGCGGCTGCACGCACGTCGCCGGACTGGATGAGGTGGGGCGAGGTGCGTGGGCCGGGCCGCTCGTCGCGGCCGCTGTGATACTCCCGGCCGGGCGTGATAACCTGACGCGCATGCTGCGCGGGGTGCGTGATTCCAAAGTCATGACACCCGCCGGGCGAGATCGTTGGGCGGAGGCCATACTGGCCGTGGCCCACACCTGGGCCGTGGGCAGCGCGGCGCCGGGGGAGGTGGATGACCTCGGGCCGCTGGGCGCGACGCGCCTGGCAATGCAACGGGCCCTCGACGCGCTGGCCGTGCCTCCCGATCACCTGCTGATCGACTACCTGCGATTGCCCGAGTGCCCGCTCCCGCAGACGGCTCTGCCACACGGCGATGCGCGCATACTTTCGGTGGCCGCCGCCTCGGTGGTGGCCAAGGTGTGGCGCGATCGAGTGATGATGATGTACGACGAGAACTTCCCCGAGTTTGGGTTGGCTCGCAACAAGGGCTACGGCACACCTGAACACCGTCGTGCGCTCGAGCGGCTGGGCCCGACGCCGCTGCACCGCGTCTCATACTACCCGGTCGCCCAGGCGCGGGCTCGGTTCGCTCCACCGGGCCGGGACGAAGTGCCCAAGCCGGCCCACTGACTGGGCGAACCTGCGCCCCAGCGCACTAACATCTCGATTCGGCCCAAAAACCGCAGGCACAATCCGTGCACCCCAGGGGTTAAGGCACTCTGCGCATCGATGGTGTGCGGAGCGGGGCACGCATGGCATCCAAAGATCCCAAGAATCTTTCGGTCCGGGAACTCGAACGGCTGCTCGCGGCCAAACGCCTGGCCGAGCGACGCGACCGGCTTGCGCAGTTCCGCCGCACTGGACGCGCGCTTCACCCTCTGCCCTCACCGCCTGAGGACGAAGGCCAGACCACTCATGCCGGCCAACCGCCTTCCCGCTCGCGGCGCGTGTTGGACCGGCTGCTGTTGTTTGTCGAGGTCGGGGCAGCCATTGGCTTGGCGCTGGTCCTGATCAACGGGGCCGGGTTGCTCGACAGGCTCAACCGCGAAGTCTCTTCGGCCCTTGGGCGCACAACGCCCACCCC
>JBGOXY010000268.1:0-3048 GCA_041479415.1 Anaerolineae bacterium | reverse complement strand
GAGCGGGTCGGCGCTCGTCGCCTGGCGCGCGGTCTTCCGACTGGCACGGGGCCGCCGGCTCTCCAGCCAGCCATCCGCGAGACGCATCCTTGTCGCTGGCCGCGGGATTGTGGGGGAAGAGGTACTTCGCGAGGTGCATGCGCACCGCCGGTTGGGGATCGAATTGGTCGGGTTCCTTGACGACGACGTGGGCAAGGCCCAATTGCACTCGGATGTGCTCGGCCGCCTCGACCAGATGCGAGCGGTGGTTGCCATGCACGGCGTGACGGACGTCGTGCTGGCGCTTCCGCGGCGCGCCTACGAACGAGTCAATCAGCTGGTGGTCGAGCTGCACGATCTGCCGGTGAAGGTCTGGCTCATCCCAGACTACTTCTCGCTTGCGCTGCACCGTGCGCGAGTGGAAGACTTCGCCGGGCTGCCCATGCTCGACCTTCGGGCACCGGCCCTCTCGGATTACCAGCGCATGGGTAAGCGAGTCTTCGACGTTGGGGTCACGCTCTTTCTCGCACCGCTAGCTGCCGTGATTGGGTCGGTCATTGCCATCGTCATTCGACTCGACAGTCCGGGCCCGGCTCTTTTCCGTCAGAGACGCGTGGGCGAGAATGGCCGGCTGTTCGAAATGGTCAAGTTCCGGACGATGGTGGTCGGGGCGGAGGCCATGCGCCACACGGTAGAGCAGATCGGCGCGGATGGGAAGTTCCTGCATAAGGCGTACGATGACCCGCGCGTGACGCGCTTCGGGCGCTTCCTGCGGCGCACGAGCCTGGACGAGCTGCCGCAGCTCCTGAATGTCCTGCGCGGCGAGATGAGCCTGGTCGGCCCGCGGCCCGAGCTGCCGTATCTTGTCGAGCGCTATGCGCCCTGGCAGCGCAAACGGTTCGCCGTGCCGCAGGGGCTCACCGGCTGGTGGCAGGTGCACGGCCGCGCCGACAAGCCGATGCACCTGCACACCGAGGACGACTTGTACTACGTGCAGAATTACTCGTTGTGGCTGGATGTGCGCATCCTGTTTATGACCTTGGGCGCGGTTTTCAGCCGCAAGGGGGCGTACTAGGCCAGACGGCGTCGTGCCTGCAACCGCCCCGCGAAGTTGGGCGCTACGCGGACCACGCTTCCTGCCCGACCGCTGCGCCGATCTCCGCATTCGCTACGGCCTTAGTCGCTCGCTTCGCCACCTCCTGGACGAACCTCCTACCTTCTCCGATTGCTGCAAACGACTCGCGCCAGTGTCTGGCCGCGCCCCCTGAGTTGTCGGGGCAGCGGTGGGCGAGGCGGTGTTGGGTAACACTATCTCTAATCGATGAGGCGAGCTGCCTGGGGCGAGGAGAGGGCAAGCAGCAGGGTAAGCGTCTCCGGAGGCAGGAATGAACCTCAAAGTTTCGCTTTCCGGAAAATGCAATTATCGGCAAAACCGTCCTCGAGGTATACGCTATAGGATTCGAACCAGGGACCCCCGGTTATGAGCCCTGCATCTAAATATGAGAATCCCCATTGACAAATCGACTCGTCCCTATACAATGGAATTGCGATCTCCGTTCGCCCCGCTGATGTAAGGCCAAGGGCATTTCTGGCGGAGCTCCACCTAACAACCGAATAACACGGAACGGCCGCGGGCAAAGGTACCTACATGGACCTGCGGTAACTGACAGCACGGGCACCCACACGGAACCGGATGATTATCGCGCCACACAGGCGCATATCTCCGGTTTTTGTTTTTGAGCCGAGACATTAGGGAGATGTCTGCAATGTGGGGGCCGGATGGTAGCAGCAAAGATGGTGGCGAGCGCGCACGCCTCAGGTGGAGGTCCGGGCGGATGGGGGCCCCCTCGTGCCGCGCGAGAACTTCAAGCATGAGTGGAGATTGTCTGCTCATCGTCAGTCGGAGGCGGAGTGCGCCGCGGTCGGCCGGGGCGCAGCCGGTCGACGCGGATTTCGGCCGGGACGTAGGAATAGGCGGCGACCTGGATACGGTTGTGTCCCAGTTGATGGGAAACGATGAGCAGTGCCTGACGGTCAGTGGCGCCGCGCTGGATTGCACGCAGGTATTCCGCAGCCGCAAAGGACTTACGAAAACCGTGCGTTCCAAGGCACGTGATGTTGAGCTTGGGGCAGGTATGGCGGACCAGGTCTTTGGCGCGCATGCGCAACTGGCGCCTTTCGGGGAACACGTGCCCGTCCGGCTGGGCCAGCCCGCGTGTGCGGAGTTGCTCAAGCAACGGGCGCGTCTCGAGGGTCAGCGTCACCCGGCGCGGCCGCCCGCCCTTGGTGTGGTTGGCGTTGGTTTCGAGCACGATGCAACACTCTTCGGGGTGGATGTCGTCGGCGCGCAGATAGACCGCCTCCGAGACGCGCAGGCCGCTCACGTGCATGAGGCCGAGCACGTCAGCGACCATCGCATCTTTCTCGCGGATGGCGGCAATCAAGCGCTCCGCCTCCGCAGGGGAATATGCCTGAGGTGTCGAGTGGACGCGGTTTCCGGGTCGGGGCGCCCGAGGCGCCAGCGGGAGAAGCTCCTCGCGGTCGCGGAGGAATACCTTGGCCGCGCGACAGGCCTTGTCCAGCTTACGCAGCGAGGCGCGATTGCGGGTCAGGTAGGCGCGGCTGCGCCCGCGGTCGGTGAGGTCCTGGATGAAAGCGCAGGCCATCTCGGAGGTGATCTCGTGCGACCTACGGACCGCCGGGTAGTGCTGGCGGAGGAAATGGCCGAATTGGTGAACGTCTCCGCTCATATCGCGCATCGTGCGGATGCCGCGAATGACGTCGGTGCGCTTGTAGCGCTTGTCCTGGTGGCGGCTGTGCCCGGGGCGGAAGACACGCTGCAGGGCCTTCATCATCTGGTAGCCCAAACTTCCATAGCGAGACATACGATCCCCTTGTCAACAAAAGATCGAATGAGAGCAAGAGCGCCCTGCTTCCTCAAGACAGTCTCGGTTGGACTGCTCCCTGCTGTCCGCAAGGACCGCGATCTTTTCGCGGGTTCCGCTTTCGTGGAAGCGCACGAACGGGGGAAGCGGCAAATTCCCCGTCGATGGGCCCAGGCGCCGGGCG
>JBGOXY010000267.1:0-3054 GCA_041479415.1 Anaerolineae bacterium | reverse complement strand
CGGGCGCGCGGGGACATCGGTGTGCAGCAGTATTTCCCGATCGATGATGGCGCCACCGGCGCCTGAGTCAAAGGATGGCAGCACGGCCGGCTCCGCGGCCAGCGGTGCGCTCAGGGTGGGTGTCGGCGCGCTGCTCAAATTGATGCGCGCCGGAAGCCACGACCACAAATTTGGGCGCGCCATCCAACTGAACAGAATCACCAGCCCCAATACGAGGAAGTGGCTGGCGCTGCGCAAGATCGGCTCGCGCAGGCCGGTGCGCACCAAATCCTCCCACAGCCTGAACCAGGCAGGGCGCGATTCGTGGGAGGGTTCGTTACCTTCAGATGACGTGCGGCTCGGTTCGGGAGTCATGCTTCACCAATGAAGAACGGGAGGATAACTTCTCGCCTCCCGTTCTGTCAAGCCAGCCCTCACCGCCAATTGCATTTCCGCGGCTTGGTGCAGCGCGCTTAGTAGTACAGGTGCGGGTTCACAGGAGTCCCCATGTAACGCATTTCGAAGTGGATATGATATCCAGTGGAATTCCCCGTGTTGCCTGCCAGTCCCAGCGACGATCCGCCACCGACTCTTTGGCCGCAGCCAACATTCACCTGGTCCAAATGGGCATAGAAGGTCACCCAGTTATTGCCATGATCGATGATCACTAGGTTGCCATAGCCGCGCGTGCTCCAGCCGGCAAACACCACCACGCCCGCGTCGGCCGCGTACACGCCCGTGCCGGGCGCCGCGGCGATGTCGATCCCTGGGTGACCGTCCCAGAAGTCATTGCCCGAAATGGTGGTGAACCACCCGGGCCACATCCAGTTCTCTGAGCCCACCGGACCGTCATACCCGCCCGGGCAGGCTCCTGGGCCGAGACTGGGGAAGGAGTAGCGCTTCCCGATCATCACCGGCGCGGCCCAATCCTTGAACGGCCGGCTGCCACCGGGAACAATGACCCAATCCCCGGTCAGCACTTTTGGATCGAGCGGGTTGAGATTGTTGCCCGGCCAGCTAAGGATTTCCTCGGGTGTCGTGTCGAATTCTTGCGCGACCTTCTCGACGGTGTCGCCCTCCTGCCACTTGTAGTACAGGCCATTCACGGGCAGGATGTTGAGCACTTGCCCCGGCCGCAGCAACTCCGGGTCATCTACGAGCGTGTCAAAGTTGCCCCACAGAATAGTCTCGGGTTTGATCTGGAACTTGGTGGCGATGGAGAATACCGAATCGCCGCGCTCCACAGTGTAAGGGGTGATGCCCTCGGTGGGCCGCTCAGGGCGTACGGTGTGCACGTCAATCGTGCGCCGGATGAGCGTGTCGTTGGCATGCGCCGAATAGTCCGGCAGCTTGGCCAACCCGTTGCCACCCGAGGGGGAGGCCGCGGTAACTGGCGGCCCGCCGCTGGCTGCAGCGGTGCGCGCCGGACCATAAACCCGCCATGCCCACACGCCGCCGGCCGCCAGGGCCAGCACGAGGATTCCCAATCCGATCCACAAGATTCGTTTCTGCACCACTCACTCTCCTGCGCAGGTGATCAACCGATAAAGGAGAACTATTCTAATTGTCTTTGGTCAAAGTTTCCAGGAACTCGATATTGTTCTCGGTCTGGCTCAGCCGGGTCAGGATGGCCTCCGTGGCCGTCGTGATATCCATGCCCGCGCCGTTAGGCGGCGCCGTCATCATCTGGCCGAACATGCGCCGCATCAACCATACCCGCGGAGTGATGTCTGGGCCGAGCAGCAATTCCTCGCGGCGGGTGGAGGAGCGCTCGATGTCGAAAGCGGGGAAGATGCGCCGCTCCTGCAGCTTGCGCGAGAGGTGCAGCTCCATGTTGCCGGTGCCTTTGAACTCCTCGTAGACCATGTCGTCCAGGCGCGAGCCGGTATCCACCAGGCAGGTGGCGATGATGGTCAGCGAGCCGCCTTCCTCGATGTTGCGCGCCGCGCCGAAGAACCGCTTGGGCGGATACAGTGCGGCCGGGTCGAGGCCACCGGACAGTGTGCGCCCGGAGGGCACCACGACCAGGTTGTAGGCGCGTGCGAGACGGGTGATTGAATCGAGCAGGATGACCACGTCGCGGCCGATTTCCACCAGCCGCTTGGCTCGCTCGAGAGCGATCTCGGCCACGCGCACGTGTGAGGTGACCGGCTCATCGAAGGTGGACGAGATGACCTCGGCTTCCACCGAGCGATCCATATCGGTGACTTCTTCGGGCCGCTCGCCGATGAGCGCCACCATCAAGTGCACATCCGGGTATTTGCGCGAAATGCCGTTGGCGATGTGCTTGAGCACGGTCGTCTTGCCGGCCTTGGGCGGCGAGACAATCAGGCCGCGTTGACCTCGTCCGATGGGCGAGACCAAGTTGAGCAAGCGGGTGGCCAGTTCGTGGCGGTCCGTTTCCAGATCGAAGCGCTTCTCGGGGAAGATCGGCACGAGCGATTCAAACGTCGGGCGCTGTTTGGCCGCTTCCGGGTCGAGGCCGTTGATGGCTTCCACCCGCAGCAAGCCGAAATACTTCTCGGATTCCTTGGGCGCCCGCACCTGTCCAATGACCATATCGCCGGTGCGCAAGCTGAAGCGGCGAATCTGCGATTGCGAGACGTAGATATCGTTCGGCCCCGGCAGGTAGTGTTCGGCGCGCAAGAAGCCGATCCCCTCTTCGACAATCTCCAAAATGCCTCCGCGCAGCTCGAGCCCCTGACGCTCGGCATTGGCCTGCAACAAGCGCAGCACCAGATCGTCCTTCTTCATTCGAGTGAAGGCGGGGATCTCCAGTTCTTTGCCGGTGCGGCGCAGTTCGGCAAGCGTCATCTTTTCCAGTTCGCCTATATGCATTGTGGGCTCTCGCTTATCTCTCGAGGAGGGTGGAATGGCATCGGATGGCCGCATCGCCGGCGGCGCGTTGGGTGGAATTGAGAACGGTGGACCGTCTTGGCCTAAGGGTGTACAGACGCTCTCGGGGCGAGTGAACGCTTGCAGAGTAGGGCGATCTCCCGAACCAACCGGAGTGTACGCCGTGTGCGAATAATAGTGAGGCGCGCTTTCCTAGAGATGGGGTGCCACCAGGTCGCT
>JBGOXY010000266.1:0-3059 GCA_041479415.1 Anaerolineae bacterium | reverse complement strand
TGGGGCGAGCATCCCACGCAGATCCTCACCGACCTGTATACGGTCCTCAGCGAAAAGGGGCGCATCGACGGGCTCAAGTGGCTGGCGGTGGGCGACATGCGCATGCGTACCATGCACTCGCTCGCCTACGCCCTGACCCAGTTCGACTGCCCGATCACATTCGTCAGCCCGCCCGAAATGGGCCTGACGGCCGAGTTCAAAGCTGAGCTTAAGCAGTACAGCCTCAATTTCACCGAAGCGGACCATGTCGAGAAGGCGATCGCCCAGGCGGATGTCATCCTAGTCGAGCCCGTGGTTCAGCCCGACTACACCAAGTCGCGGGATGAACGCAAGGGCGACGTCGAGGTGACGCCGTCCAACTATAAAATCACGCGCGAACTTCTGGCGGGCAAGGCCAAGAGCGACGCGATTCTCCTGCACTCGCTGCCGCGCATGGATGAAATCCCGCCGGATGTCGATATCACGCGCTGGTCGCGCTACTGGCAAGAGGCCTTCAATGGCGTGGTCGTGCGCATGGCGCTGCTGGCGCTGGTGCTGGGCGCCGTCGAGTAGGCCAGGAGAGAATGCAATGCAAACGGATCTTCGCGGTCGAGACCTGATCGGCGATCTGGACTTCAGCAAAGAAGAGGTCGAAAGCGTACTGGAGGTGGCCTTTGACCTCAAACGCAAGCGGGCGCTGGGCGAGCCGCACGCCCTGCTGCGCGACAAGGTGCTGGCCATGCTCTTCTTCTTCTCGAGCACACGCACGCGCGGCTCCTTCGAAGCCGGCATGGCGCAACTCGGCGGCCACGCGGCGTTCATCGAGAGCAAGTCGACTCAGATTGCGCACGGCGACACGCCCAAAGAGATCGGCGAGATCTTCGGGCGCTACTTCGACGGCATCGCCATTCGACACGTGGATTGGGGCATCGGCAACGCCTACCTCAATGCTGTGGCACGCGCCTCGCGCGTGCCGGTGCTCAACATGCAGTGCGAAGTCTACCATCCGTTCCAGATCCTGGCGGACCTGATGACCATCATCGAAAAGAAGGGCCGCGACCTGCGGCGCAAGAAGATGGTCGTGTCGTGGGCCTACGCCGCCTCGTATCAGAAGCCGATGTCCGTGCCGCAGTCGCTCGTGCTGCAGATGCCGCGCTTCGGGATGGATGTGGTGCTCGCCCACCCGCCGGAGTTCCGCTTGATGCCGGAAGTGATGGAGCAGGCACGCGAGCAGGCCCGGCATTTCGGGGTGGGCTTCGAGGTGGTGGACGACATGAGCGCCGCCTTCAAGGATGCCGATATCGTCTATGCCAAATCCTGGGGCGCCATGGTGCACACGCCGGATGCGGAGGAGGGCGCGCGCATCATCAAGAAGTACTCGAGCTGGATCACCGACGAAAAGAAACTGGCGCTCGCCAAGCCGGACGCCATCTACATGCACCCGCTGCCTGCTGACCGCAACCTCGAGGTCACGGATGCCGTGATGGACGGTCCGCACTCGGTAGTCTACGACGAGGCCGAGAACCGCATGCACGCGCAGAAGGCGGTCATGGCCCTCACCATGCGTTAGGCAGGAAGGAGCCGGAGGATGACCCAGAAAAAAGTGGCCGTCGTCGCAGTGGGGGGCAACTCCCTGATCAAAGACGAGGCTCACAAGACCATTCCCGATCAGTACGCCGCGGCGCAGGAATCGATGCGCCACATCGTGGACATGATTGCCCAGGGCTGGGAAGTTGTCGTTACTCACGGCAACGGGCCGCAGGTGGGCTTCATCCTGCGCCGCTCGGAACTGGCGCGCCACGAACTGCACGAGGTTTCGCTCGACTATTGCGGGGCCGACAGCCAGGGGGCGATCGGCTACATGTTCCAGCAGGCGCTCTACAACGAGTTCCTTCGGCGCGGGATGCGCAAGCAGGCCGCCTCGGTGGTGACTCAAACGCTGGTGGACCGCAATGACCCGGCGTTCTCGAAACCCTCTAAGCCCATCGGCTCTTTCATGGACGAGGCGATGGCCAAGGACCGCGCCTCGAATGAGAAATGGTCCGTGGTGGAGGATGCGGGACGCGGCTGGCGGCGTGTCGTCGCCTCGCCCATGCCCAAACGGATCGTCGAGGCGGATGCCATCCGCGCGCTCATTCAGGCCGGTTTCGTGGTCGTCGGGGTAGGGGGTGGCGGGATCCCGGTGGTCGAGGACGAGCACGGCAATCTGATCGGCGTTGAGGCTGTGATTGACAAGGATTTCGGCTCGTCGTTGCTGGCCTCGATGATCGGGGCCGACCTTTTCCTGATCTCGACCGCCGTCGAAAAGGTGGCCTTGCACTATAATAAGCCGAACCAGCAATGGCTCGATCGAATCAATTTAGAGCAGGCCCGGCGCTACCAAGCGGAGGGCCATTTTGCCAAGGGCAGCATGGGGCCGAAGATCGAGGCCATCATCGCCTTCCTCGAACGGGGGGGCAAGCAGGCGCTGATTACCAATCCGGTGAATATCGGCAAGGCACTGGCCGGAACCACAGGCACGTGGATTGAGCCCTAAAGTGCGAGGGCAGAGAGGAGGTGGTACCCCGAAGCCATTGCCCGACTGCAAACGTAGAGACGATTTGACTCTGAAGGGTCACTTTCTCAAGGAGGAGCAAGATGACTGTACGACGTCTATGGACGTTGCTTGGCACGCTAGCCGCGATATCGCTGCTCGCTTCGGCTTGCGGCACGCCTACCGCGGCTCCCACCGAAGCACCAGTGGCTGCCCCCACGGAAGCCGCCCCAGCTGGCTCTTCATTCACGATCCCGGACATCACCCCGGGCAAGTTCAACGTGGGCTTAGTCGACATCGGCTACGCCAATGATGGCGGATGGTCGCAGGCCCACACCGAAGGCGCGCTGTGGCTGGCGACCCAAGATTCGACGATCGCCGTGAAGTACCTCGAAGCCGTCTTCCCCGGGCCGGATGCCGAGGCGGTCATGCGCTCACTCGCGCGCAAAGGCTTCGACCTTATCATTGGGTCGACGTTCGAATACGGCCCGACCATGGATGCCCTGGCCGAGGAGTTCCCCAAGGTCAACTTCTTGCATATCTCGGG
>JBGOXY010000265.1:0-3091 GCA_041479415.1 Anaerolineae bacterium | reverse complement strand
CGACCGGCTGGTGGTGCCGGCCGACATCTCCGAGGCCCAAGCGCGCGAGATGGCGCTGGCTTCTGAATCGATAAAACGCTGGCTGGAGGGCAGGGTGCCACGCCAGGTGGTGGTGGTGAAGGGCAGGCTGGTCAATATCGTTGTCTGATGCGGCTGGCGGCCGGCGAAGAATCGCAGGCGCAACATGCGCATCGCACCTACAAGGGCTGCTCCTCCTGGGCAGCCCTTGGTCGTTTGTCGGTAAAGAGGCCCCGGCCACTTCCACTCCCGTCCTACGGCTTTCAACACACAGTGTGCCGCGCCTGCAATCGAGTACACGTGAGGCGGGTGTGCCCAATGCGGCCTTCATGCGCGTGCCGTCCGAGCGCGGGCAACCGCAATGCGTGTTGTGCCCTCTTCCAATGAGCATCGATAGTGCCTGGGAATTCCCTAATCCTTGTGGCCTGGGCCGACCTGCGCTACAATACGGGAAGCATGACCCAGTCTGTCGCATTCGATTTCGCCACCAAATCCCCCCTCGACACACTCCATCGCCTATCGCTCGAACTGGTTCGCGAGCGCGACCTGGAGATCGTATTGCGTCGCATCGCCGAAGCGGCGCTGGAGCTGCTCCGCGCGCGCTATGCGGCGATCGGGATTCCCGACGGCAATGGCGGGCTGGAACGCTTCGTCACCGCCGGCATGGCGCCCGAGGACGTGCGGCGCATCCCGCACCCGCCGGAGGGGCGCGGGCTGATCGGCCTGCTGCTCAAGGAGCGGCGCACGCTGCGTCTCGAGGATCTCACGACCCATCCCAACTCGGTCGGCTTTCCGGCCAACCATCCGTCGATGCGCACCTTTCTGGGCGTGCCGATCATGCTGATGGGGACCGGCATCGGCCAGATCTACGTTACCGAGAAGCGCGGCGGCCGGTCCTTCGACGAGGAAGACGAAAAACTGGGTGAGATGTTGGCGGCCTACGCTGCCGTGGCCATCGACAACGCCCGCCACTACATCCAGTTGCAGACCAAAGAGCGCGAACTCAAGCGCAGCAATGAAGAACTCGGCATTCTGAACAGCGTGGCTGCAGCCGGCGGCACGACGCTTGACCTGAACGAGTTGCTCGAGAAGTCGATGGAGGTCATTGCGCGGCACTACCAGGCCCAATCGGCTGAGGTCTTTCTGGACGAAGACCGCAATGGCGAGTTCCCGCTCGTGCTGCGGCGCGGCCAGCGACCGACCTCGGTCTGGAAGAGTGACCGCTTCCGCATCGGCGAGGGCGTCCTGGGGCGGGTTGCGGCGCGGCGGGAACTGCTCATCACCAACAAGGCGCAATCCGAGTCGGCGGGCCTCTCGGCCGACCTGGCCGACGACCGTTGTCAGTCCGTCATCTGCCTGCCGCTCGTATCCAAAGACCAGGTATTGGGCGTGCTCACGTTGGCCACCGACGAGCACTGGGATTTCGAACCGCGCCAGCGCCAAGTTTTCCAGTCGCTGGGCCTGACCATCGGCGAGGCGGTCGAGAACGCGCTGCTGCTGCGCAAGGCGCAGCGCCTGGCCGTGCTGGAAGAGCGCGAGCGCATCGCCATGGACCTGCACGATGGCATCATCCAGTCGATTTATGCCGTGGGGCTTACGCTTGAGGACGGCATGCTCAGCCTGGATGAGAACCCGGCCCTCGTGCGCGACCGGCTCGACAAGGCGATCGGCGGCTTGAACGCCGTCATCCGCGACATCCGCGCATATATCCTCGACATGAAGCCGCAGCGCATCGCCTACGACAACTTCTCCGAGGGGCTGCGGCAGCTCGCGCGCGAGTTCCGCGCGCAAACGCTGGCGCATGTCGACCTGCACATCTCCGATGGCGCGGTGGGTGCGCTCAGCCAGCACTCGACCAATGCCCTGTATCACATTGCCCAAGAGGCGCTGGCCAACGTGGCCAAGCATGCGCGCGCCACGCGCGTCAGGATTTCCTTCTCAAAGGATAACGAGTGGTACGGACTCGTTGTTGAAGACAACGGTCGCGGCTTCAGCCCGGAAGCCGAGAAGCGCATTCTCGGGCATGGGCTGACCAACATCGAAGAGCGCGCCCGAGCCTCGGGCGGCGAAGCGACGATCGTCTCCGAAAAGGGCAAAGGCACGCGGGTCCTGGTGCGCATCCCAGCCCGGGCCGAACCGCCGGTGCGCTAAACCTCGCACAAATCCCCTGATATTCGTGTTGTGGCGGCGGGCGGAGTGACACGTTGCCCGGAGCGCACGGACAATCATCACTTGGAAGGTTAACGGACGAACCTATACTGCTAGGCAAGGCGCTCGCAGACGGTGGGCGGCTGTGTGGAGCCATGGATTTGCAGGTTTACCTCATTGAAGAGCACACACAGGTGCGCGAGGCACTGGCTGAGCGGCTCAGCAACATCGAGGGGGTTGAGCTGGTGGGGCAGACGGGCGACGCGCAGGACGCGCTGCGCGAGGTGGAGCGTCTGCGCCCGCAGGTGATCCTCATCGAGAGCAAGCGCGAGGATGGTCTGGGGCTTGAGCTTGTGCGCCAGGCCGCGCGCTCAGCCTGGAACCCGCAAGTGGTGGTGCTGACGACTTACGAGGTGGCCTGGGAGCGGCGCGCTGTGCGCCGCGCCGGCGCGCATGAGTATTTGCTCAAGGAGATTGACTCCGCGGAGTTGCTCAAGCGAATTCAAGCGCTGCCGCCGCGGAGTATGTAGAGCGCGCGGCCCCGATCGATACAAGCGAGCCCACGCGTGAATGAAGCGCGTGGGCTCGCCGTTTGAGGTGACCGCAATGAGCTAGGCGGGCAAATGCGGTTCGATCTTGGCGCGCAGGCGCTCGCGGGGTTGAAAACCCGTCAGGCGTTCGGCCGGCTGCCCTGCCAGGAACAGGATCAGGGTGGGCACACCCAATACGCCAAACTGCATGGCCAGATCGGGATCTTGGTCTACGTCGACCTGGCCCAACTTAAGCTTGCCGTCCCACAAGCTGGCAAGCTCTTTGAGGATCGGTTCGAGTTGCTTGCACGGATGACACCACTCGGCGCCGAACTCGACCAGCACCGGGGTCGGCGAGGCCAGGACCTCGGTGGAGAATGTATCTGCGGAGAAAT
>JBGOXY010000264.1:0-3100 GCA_041479415.1 Anaerolineae bacterium | reverse complement strand
CCGCGGGGAGTGATGCTCCTCCCGCGCAGTGCCTCGCTGGCTCTTGCGTCACCCATCGAAGTGAACCTGCGACCTGCGCTCGAGGCCGGCGCGCGGGCCGAAGTCAAGCGCTGAGAAGGCAAGGCATGCCATTCGACACGGCGTTCTTCGTCGAACCTCTCATCAAAAGCGTGGTCCTTGTGCTCGGGCTGACGCTCGGCTTCGCCTACCTGACGCTCTTCGAGCGGCGGGTCCTGGCCCGCTTGCAGGTGCGCATCGGCCCTAACCGCGCCGGCCCCGGCGGCATCCTGCAGCCGATCGCGGATGCGGTCAAGCTCATCTTCAAAGAGGAGCTCACCCCGAGCGCGGCCGACAAGGTGGTTTTCGTCCTGGCACCGATCATCACCGTGGTGCCGGCGCTGATTGTGCTGGGGGTGGTGCCCTTCGGCCCGACGGTAATCATCTTCGGCCGGTCGGTGCGCCTGGCGTTAGCCGACCTGAACGTCGGCGTGCTGTACGTTCTCTCCATCACCTCCATCTCCATCTACGGCATCGTCCTGGCGGGCTGGGCCTCCAACAACAAATACGCCATGCTGGGCGGCATTCGCTCATCGGCCCAGATGGTGAGTTACGAATTGGCGCTCGGCCTGTCATGGGTCGGGCCGATCCTGCTGGCCAATTCGATGAGCTTGGAGAAGATTGTCGAGGCCCAGCGCTCCTTGTGGTTTGTGGTGTGGCAGCCGTTGGGCGTGTTGATCTTTTTTATCGCCGCGCTGGCCGAAGTCAACCGCGCGCCCTTCGACATGCCGGAGGCCGAGCAGGAACTCACCGCCGGCTACCACGTTGAATACTCGGGGATGAAGTTCGCCCTGTTCTTCATGGCCGAGTACATCAAGATGATTGCGGTGTGCATCATCGGCGCCACGCTGTTCTTCGGCGGCTACCTCGGCCCATTTGTCGACCGCCTGCCATGGCTTGGGCCGTTGTACCTGCTGATCAAGGTGGTGGCGCTGCTCTTCGTGATGGTGTGGGTGCGGGCCACCCTGCCGCGCATCCGCTACGACCGGTTGATGGCATTCGGTTGGAAGGTGCTTATGCCGCTGGCGCTCCTGAATGTGGTGGTGACGGCGGTGGTGCTGGTGGTGATCGGCTGATGGATACGATGCCAAGCCCGCGCGGGCTGAGTGGGTTGTGGATGGCGGTTAAGGGAATCGTGGAGGGGTTGGCCACGACCCTGGGCATGATGTTCGAGCGCCCGGTGACGATTGCCTACCCGGAGGTCAAGCGCCCGGTGCGGCCGCGCTTCCGCGGGCGTCACGAGCTCAAGCGCTACGACAATGGCCTCGAGAAGTGCATCGGCTGCGCGCTGTGCGCGGCCGCCTGCCCGGCGGATGCCATCTTCGTCGAGGCGGCCGAGAACACCGATGAGGCACGCTTCTCACCCGGCGAGCGCTATGCCCGCACCTACGAGATCAACTACCTGCGCTGCATTTTTTGCGGCTACTGCGAGGATGCCTGCCCGACCGAGGCGATCGTCCTGGAGAGCCAGTATGAACTCTCCTACACCGACCGGCGCACGGCGATCCTCGGCCGCGAACAGTTGCTCGTGCCGGTGCCGCCCGGGAGCCAGCCCACGCCGCAGCGCGTGGCGCCCCACAGCTTCGACCGCGCCATCCCCGACATGAAGGACCCGGAGTGAGCCATGACGACTGACCTGGCCGTTTTCCTGGGGTTGGCCGTGGTGACCGTGGCCACCGCGCTGGGAATGCTCTTCAGCCGCAGCGCGGTGTACTCCGCCCTGTTTCTCGTGCTCAACTTCGCGACCGTGGCGATGGTCTATTTCTTGCTCGGCGCGCCGTTCATTGCACTGGCGCAAGTGACGGTCTATGCCGGTGCGATCATGGTGCTCTTCTTGTTCGTGATCATGCTGCTGGGGGCCGACCGCGCGAGTGCCGGCCCGGTGCCCCGCGCGTGGCAGTGGCAGCGCGTCGTGGCCATCGGGCTGGGGGCGGCGTTGGCCGCCGAGACGGTGTTCCTCATTTTCTCCCGCGGAGGCATGAGCAGCGTGGCGCATTCGGCGCTCGCCGCGGGGCAGGGCGGACCGCAGGAGATCGGCCTGGCCCTATTCCGTGATTATGTGCTTCCGTTCGAGGTGACCTCGGTGCTGCTCCTGGTGGCGATGGTGGGAGCGGTTGTGCTCAGCCGTGAGGAGCGCAAGCGGTAGGAGAAGAACATTCACCGCAGAGATCGCGGAGAACGCTGAGAGCCCTTACCACGGAGAACACAGCCTGCCCTGGCGGGCTAGGCCAGGGAGGACACAGAGACATCTTGTGGAGGGCCCTTGGGAACAGGGGCCGTTATGGGGACACTCACCATGGGGGATGGGGACGTTCTCCGTCCCCAACTCCCCAAAGAAAAGAAACCCTCCCCTCCCCACGGAGTGGGGAGCCTGCCCTGCAAAGGGAGGACAAAGGGGCCTGCCCTCGGAACGAGGGTGGGGCCAGTCGAGCGGTACGGACCTGGAGAATTCGGGAATGATCCCAACAGCTTATTTCGTCGGATTGTCGGCTCTGTTGTTCTCCATCGGCGTGCTGGGCGTGCTGGTGCGCCGCAACGCCATCATCGTCTTCATGTCGATTGAGATGATGCTCAACGCCGCCAACTTGGCCTTCATCGCCTTCGCCCGCGCGCAGGGCTCGCTGGCCGGGCAAGTCTTCGTCTTCTTCGTCATGACCGTGGCCGCGGCCGAAGTGGCCGTAGGCCTGGCCCTGATTGTCGCCGTGTTCAAGTCGCGCCACAGCTCGAGCATCGACTCGCTCAACTCGCTGCGCGGGTAGTCGCAGAAAACCATATGGCGGAAGGTTCTGGGATGAGCCTCTTCGGATTAGTGCCGCTGGTCGTCTTCCTGCCGCTCCTGGGCCTGGCCCTCAACCTGCTCTTCGGCCGACGCCTCGGCGAGCGCTTCACCGCCTGGGTGGCATGCACGGCGGCCGGCTTGGCCTTCGGCGTGGCAGTCGTATTGGCATGGGCCCTCACTCAGAGCTCGGAAGGGGCCGTGGTGCCGCTGGCCGCATGGATGCACGTGGGGGCGCTGGATGTGCCGTGGGCCTTCCAGGTGGAT
>JBGOXY010000263.1:0-3108 GCA_041479415.1 Anaerolineae bacterium | reverse complement strand
CGGGAATGGCCAGGACGACCTCCATGCCCTTGATCACCTTGCCGAACACGCTGTGCTTGTTGTCGAGGTGCGCTGTGGCGCGGTGGGTGATGAAGAATTGGCTGCCGTTGGTGTTGGGTCCGGCATTGGCCATGGAGAGTATGCCCGGGCCGTCGTGACGCAGGCCGGGGTGGAACTCATCCGCAAACTGATAGCCGGGGCCGCCGCTGCCCGACCCGGTCGGGTCGCCGCCCTGGGCCATGAAATCGCGGATGACGCGGTGGAAGGCGACGCCGTTGTAGAACCCCTCGCGGGTGAGAAAGACAAAATTGTTCACCGTTTTGGGGGCCCGGTCCGCGAACAACTCCACGACAAAGTCGCCCTTCTCGGTGTGAAAGGTGGCGCGGTAGTTCTTTTTGGCATCAATCGCCATCGCCGGGGCGGTGCGGTACTGCTTGGGCACAAGGCCTCCTCATGAGCGTGGGATAGAGGAATTGTACTCGATGGCTGCTGGCGAGCGCCAAACCGGCGCTCCGATATACAATGGTCGCCACCGGGAAGGTGGATTGGGTTGGAGGGTGAGCGTCTCTTTACTGAGCAGGAATTGCGCCGTCACGCGGGCGAGCGAGGCGGGCGCATGGACATTGCCCACCAAGGGATTGTCTACGATGTGACCGACTGCGCCAAATGGCGCACCGGCATACACGAAAGCCTGCACTTCCCGGGCCAGGACCTGACCTCCGAATTCCCGGATGCGCCGCACGGGATGGAAGTGTTCACGCACCCGTGCGTGAAGCGGGTGGGGCGGCTGACGGGGTGAGCACGTTAGGTGGGCCCCATCGGATTTGCAGGTAGCAGCATGACCATGGGCGACCTGCAACTCGGGGATTGAGCTGATGACGTTGCACCCGCTGATGAGCGATATCAAACTGGCCCGCCGCCTGGAGGCGGATGAGATGCTCGGGCTGGAGGACTGCATGCGTGCGGCGCAGCAGCGCCAGCCGCACGTGGGCGCGGCGTGCCTGGCCGTGGCCGACGGCCTCGCCCTGTTCTGCGGCGAGGGGTCGCCTCTCAGCCGGACCGTGGGTCTGGGAATGCGCCGACCGATCGAATCCGGCCATTTGCGGCAAGTGCACGAGTTCTACGCTGCGCGCGGCAGTCCGGCACAATTTGACCTGTGCCCGCTGGCGGATGAATCGCTTTGGGATGTTGCCGCGCGCGAGGGGTATCACATCAAGGAATTCGAGAACGTGTGGGTATGGCCTGTGGGGGACCCGATACAACTTGAGCGGGAAGCGCGCGGGGTACGCGTGCTCGAGATCGGCCCGCAGGATGCCGGGCTGTGGGCCGACGTGGTGGATCGCGGATTCAACGAGGGCCGCACGCCGGCCTTAATGGCTGAGCGTATTGGGCTCATCTTGCCTTACGTGGCGAATACCCGATGTTTTTTGGCCTACGCTGGGGAGTCCCCGGCGGGCGGGGGCGCGCTCTCGGTCCATGGGTCGACGGCCGCCCTTTTCAGTGCGGCCACCTTGCCGGAATTTCGCCGCTCGGGGGTGCAATCCGCACTGCTCGCGGCGCGCCTTGCGGCGGCCGCTACGAGCGGTTGCGACTTGGCCCAGGTCCACACCGCGCCCGGCAGCCCTTCGCAACGCAACGTCGAACGCTTTGGATTTCGCCTAGCGTACACCAAGTGCGCGATGCGGCGCTCACCCGCAGCACGGGAGGTCGGCTGTGCAACGTGAACTCACCCAACCCTCACCCCTGCTCGCCCGCGATGGCCGACTGGGGCAGGTCGGCTGGTCGCGCCGGCCGCTGCTCGACTGTAACCTGGACGCGGCCCGCTTCTATCCCCTGCGCGGGCTGCAGTGGCTGCGCCTCAAGCGCTGGGATTACTACGGCGTGACGGCGCCCGAGTTCTACTTCTCGGCGACCCTGGCCCACCTTGGATATGCCGGAACGGTTTTTGTCTACGTCATTGATTTTGCGACGGGCGCGATGCACGAAGAGACATTGCTCGTGCCTCTCGGTAGCGGCATCCGCCTGCCCCGCAACAGCGACTCCGGCGAGAGCACCTACACCAGCAAGGCGGCCCGGCTGCGGTTTCTGGCCGAGAGCGGTGTGCGCCACGTTCAGGTGGCGTGGCCCGGCTTCAATCATGGTGAGGGTATTGAAGCGGATTTGACGATGGCTCTCTCGCCGACGCACGAGTCGATGAACATCGTCATTCCCATCCCGCCGCGGCGCTTCTACTTCAACCGGAAGGTCAATTGCATGCCCGCCAAAGGCTGGGTGAAGCGCGGCGAGCGCAAGGTTGTGATCGAACCCGAACGCAGCCTGGGCAACCTCGACTGGGGACGCGGTGTTTGGGATTATTCCAGCTTCTGGGTGTGGGCCAGCGCGTCGGGATTCCTGCCCGATGGCCGCACGGTCGGCCTCAACCTGGGCTACGGCTTTGGCGATACAACGGCCGCGACGGAGAATGCACTCATCCTCGAGGGGCGGATTCACAAACTGGACCAGGTGAGCTTCGCCTACAATCCGCAGGACTTCATGCGCCCATGGCATCTCTCGGCCGCAGAGGGCCGCCTGGATCTCGAATTTACCCCATTCAAGGAGCGCGTGGCACGCAGCGATGTTCTGGTCATTCATAGCGAAGTACACCAGATGTTCGGACGCTATCGCGGTCACGTTGTAGCCGATGGAGGCGAACGCATCTCCTTGCAGGGCTTGATTGGGTTTGCCGAGGAGCATCACGCACGGTGGTAATCCGCTGACTGGCACTAGGAGCCGTTTACCCCGCTGCAGCTGTCCGGGGAATTTCCGTGTAAGAGGTCAACATGCTGCGACATCCGTTCGAGGGAGTCCCCGCGACCCGGCGCATCTGGTTTTGGCTCGCAGGTGCTGCGGCCACCGTCGCGGTCATGCTGGTCTTCAATCTTATCGGTGCGCCGACCATCACGCCGGCCGCGCCCCAGGGGATCGTCTCACTCCAGTTGGCGGGCAGCGCTGAGGCCGCCGAGCGCATCCTGGCCTCATGGGATAGCGCCGCCCGGCTGCGCGCCGCATTCGGGCTGGGGCTGGATTTCCTGTTCCCGCTGTTGTACGCGGCGACCATCGGCTCGGCCT
>JBGOXY010000262.1:0-3108 GCA_041479415.1 Anaerolineae bacterium | reverse complement strand
GGCCAATTCCTTCTTGGGATGGAGTGTTTCTGGAGTTTATCGGCGTGGTGATCACCTACACGGAGGCAGAAGCGGAGTAGGACGAGGTGCAGCGCGCATCCGAGCAACTGTGAGATCCGCCGCGCTGGCTTCGGGGGCCCTTGCGCATCGACCGTTGTGGCCGAAGACCCCATCCCAACTACCGGCCCTGGCAGGACCGACCGAACCCGAGGGACACGAGCCCGGTGGACGACGGTTGGGCGAGGAGGATGCATCCGGCATTGAGAGCTGTGACAAGCAGGATAGAGGCGTGAAGGAGAAGAACCGGGGTACAGGGTGCCTCGGTTCCTTTCTTGCGTAGCGACGGATGAGTCCAACCACCGGCCTCGCGGCTACCAGTTCCGTCAAGGGTCGAGTGCCTCGGAGACGGTTCTTGTGATCGCGAGGGTGCCCACAGTTCAGCGATTCTCGCACCCCCGGGCGCCTTCGATTGCAGGGTCAATTATGACGAGATGCCAGCCTCGATCGTGCGTCGACAGCGAGATTGCCTCGCGTCTCGGGGACTCTTGCGAGAAGTGCCATTCGCATAAGACACCAGCCGCGCGTCGCCCCGCCGAGCGCTGCGAAGGCATCGGCGGAACCATCCAGCATAATACCCACAGGGTCCTCGCCCTCCTCCGATCCGCATCCTGCACGCAGGGAACAACGAAACCCCGTTCGGCGGGTCCACCACCCACTTGCATCGTGCCGCGACCGGTTTAGAATCCACCCTACGTCTCAAGGTGCGCAGGACGAACAAACCAGCGCTCAAATCGACATCCACCCACAGGAGCTGACAATGAAGGGCGACCCGAAAATCCTTGACCGGCTCAATTTCCTTTTGGCCGACGAACTCACAGCCATCAGCCAATACATGGTCCATTCGGAAATGTGCGCCAATTGGGAGTACAAGCGCCTGCACGAGGCGATCGAGAAACGGGCCATCGATGAAATGAAGCACGCCGAGAAACTCATCGCGCGCATCCTGTTCCTCGAGGGCCGGCCGATCGTGACCAAGCTCAACGAAATGCATGTCGGAGCCGATGTCCCCGGCTTCCTGGCCAACGACGAGGCGGCCGAATCCGGCGCCATCCGCGCCTACAACGAGGCCATCCGCCTGGCCGTGGATACCGGCGATAACGGCACGCGCGACCTGCTGGAGTCGATCCTCGGCGACGAAGAGTTGCACATCGATTGGGTCGAAGCCCAGCAGGATCAAATCCGCCAGATGGGCTTGCAGGCCTATCTCTCGGAGCAGGTCGGCTAGCCCGCCCCACTCCGTTTTCCTCCAACACGCCCGCGGCGAAGCACGCCTGGCAGTCAGCGCTTCGCCGCGGGCGGCTTTCAAACGTTCGGCCCGCGAGGCCTTCCCTCTTTCTTCCGCTGTCATTCGTCCGGCGGCCCAAGCCGATTGGGCACCGCCCCGGGAAGATGCAACTCGCGCTTATCCCGCAGCGCGGGGTCGCGCACGGGCCCCGCCCGCGCCAATGTCGTTCTCTCAGAAGGTGTGATGACCCAACCCACCGCCGCTCCAATGCACGCCCGGACTCTCGGAAAACTGTGGCTGGCGATTTTCCTGGTGTCCTTCCCCTTCGGCATCCTCTCCTTCGTGCTGCCGATCTATGGACGGGCGCTGGGGGCATCGGCCGTAGAGGTCGGCGGCCTGTTCTCGGCGGTGGCCCTCGTTCCCGTCGCGGTGCGGCCATTCCTCGGGCGGGCGCTCGATCGATGGGGGCGGAGGCCTTTTCTGCTCATCGGATTAGCGGGCTACGTCGTGGCCATGGCCCTCTTTTGCGTCGCCACCAGCGTGCTCATGCTCGCGGTGGCGCGCTTCTTCCAGGGGTTGGGGCAGGCCTTTCTCTGGCTGTCGGCGTTGACCATCGTCGCCGACATCGCCACGGCATCAGGGCGCGGGCGCGATTTCGGATTCATCGATGAGGCGGTCAATCGGGGCGCACTGATTGGCACGGTCATCGGCTTCACGTTGTTGGGAGTCCTGTCGCAAGCCGCCCTCGACGCACGGCAAGTGTGGTTCTGGGTGTTTGCCGGCTTTACCCTGCCGGCGGTGTGGGCGTTGTGGGCGGGTTGGCGAGGGGTGGGCGAGACTCGCCCGGCGGCCGCATTGCGGCCGCTCGCCAGCCGGCCGGTTTCGCCTCAACTCTTCACGCTGATGGGCATCGTCTGCCTCACCGGAGCCTCTGGCGCCATGGTCTGGCCGCTGCTCATGGTGTTCCTCCAGGATTCGCTGGGCGCCAACCTGGCGGCACTGGCGGCAGCCTATTCGCCGGCCGCCCTCATCAGTGCATTCCTCCCCTCAAGGATGGGACGGCTGGCCGACCGGTTCGGCCGCCGCCCGCTGATGATCGCCGGTTTGGTGGTCGGGGCCATCGCCTCCGTTTTGATCCCTCACCTGCGCAGCGTCGGGTTGCTGGCCGTCCTGTGGACGGTAGAATCCATCGGCTACGCCGCTTCGATACCGGCGGAGCGCGCCTTCGTGGCAGATATCGCCGGTGAAGACACGCGCGGCTCAAGCTACGGTTTGTACACGTTCGCCTACTTTCTCGGCGCGCTGGTGGGGCCGTTGGCCGGCGGGTGGTTGTACGACCATGCGGGCCACGCCATTCCCTTCTACGTGAACGGACTCGGCTTGCTGCTCGGCGGGCTGCTGGTCGCGGTCGCGCTGCGCGAGCCCCGGCCGCGGGTCGTCGAAGCCCAGGCGGGTTGACGCGTGTCGTCCGACGCGTCACGCGCAGCCGCGCGCTGCGCCAGCTTTCGCCACCCTGCGCCCCTGAGGTGCCCATGATCCGTTTGATCGGCTTTGATGCAGACGACACGCTGTGGCACAACGAGATCGTGTACCGCGAAGCGAAGGGGGCCCTCGGCCAGCTTCTCGCCCGCTTCGCCGACCCGCTCCAGACGCACGAGCATCTCGATCGCAACGAGGTGCGCAATGTCGGAGTGTATGGCTACGGCATCAAGTCGTTCACCTTCTCCATGCTCGAGACCGCCGTCGATCTCTCGCGCGGCGGGCTGACCTCGGCCGACATCGAGGCCATCCTCGGTCTCGGGCGCGCCATGCTGCAACGGGAT
>JBGOXY010000261.1:0-3113 GCA_041479415.1 Anaerolineae bacterium | reverse complement strand
TGCTCGCGCTGCTCGTGCGCGGTGTGCGTGCGCGCCTCGATCTCGCGCCGCTCACGCGCGCGCGCCAACGAGGAGGGCGGCTCGCCGCGTCCGGCCACCACCGCACCCGCCGGGTGAAACACCTCGCCCGCCAGCGTAACCGCGCGCGCGTGGGGTGGTAGGGAGCGCGCCACGCGGCGCGCCGCGCCGCGTGAGCGAACCAGGATGGTCTGGCCGAGCAACACGTCAATTGCCGCGCGGTAAGCCGGTGGCCCGCTCACAAAGCGGGCGGCCAGGCCGATGACGTCCTCACCAGCCGGCACGGCCAGCGGTGCGAGCGGAGTCAGATCGCCCAGCGGCACGAGGGCCGCACGGCCGCTGTCCCTTTGACCCAGCACCTCTAACAGCGTGTCCACCGCGGCGGCATCGTCGACCAGCATTGCATCGAACAGGTCACCGAGGGCGGCCGTCACGGCGGCCTCGTATTCGGCCGGGATCTCGAGCACGGCACCCAGTGCCTGCAACCGCCCCTGCACCAAGCCGCGCTGACCAGCGGCCATCACGGTGCGCACGCCGCTCGAATAGCCTAAGCCTTCGCGTTCGTCGTGCGCGAGCCCCGCGGCTCGCGCCGCAAGCTGCTCTTCGGCCGAAACGCGCGCCGCGGTCTTCTCACGCGCGGCGGCCAGCGCCACGCGCTGCGCGTCGAGTTCGCTTACCAGCGCCTGCAAGACACCCCGCGCCTCGGTCAGCCGCTCGCTCGCCTGCCGGTGCGCAGCCTGCACAGCCTCGCGCTGCGCCGCGGCGTTCTCGATATTCTTCTCCACCTGGCGATGTTCAATCAGAGCGGCCTCGGCCGTGGCAGCCACGCGCTGCAGGCGGCCGTTCATCTCGTCCAGTGCGGCGGACTGGCGCGCGCTGTCGGCCTCCAGGTCGAGCAGGTGCTGGCGCTGCGATTCGGCCTTGGCGGCACGCTCACGGCGCTCGTTCTCGCGCGCGGCGCGTGTGGCCTCTGCGGCGCTTAGTTGATGTTGCATGTCGGCGGCCTCAGCCTGGAAGCGCACCATGTCTTCCTGCCCGAGTCGTGCGCGCTCTTCGAGGGCCGCCACGTCTGCCTCGGCTGCGAGAAGCAGCGCCTGCGTTTCTTCGCGCGAGCGCGTGAGAGAGCGCACGTGCTCCTCGCTCGCGGCCAGGCTCCGGCCGTGTGTTTCGCGCTCCTGGTGCAATTGGGCCGCCTGGCGGTGCCACGCGTTGAGCTGCGCGCGCAGCACGCCGAGCTTGGCGCGCAGGTCGATCAGGCTCGTATCGCTGACTTCTTGCTGCGAACGCAGATCGTCGAGTGTCTTCGCAGCCGCCTGAGCCTGCACATGGGCCTGGGCCATCTCTGCCTGGCTTCGGTGCCAGTGGAATCCGTACCATAGACGCAGCACGTCCTTGAGTTCCTGGCGGATGGTGTCGAATTCCGACGCGCGCTTGGCTTGCCGTTCGAGCGAGCGGACGCGTGGTTGCAGCTCGGCCAGGATATCCTGCACGCGTTCCAGGTTGTGTTGGGTCGCTTCCAGGCGCCGCAATGCGTCTTCGCGGCGCGCGCGATACAGACCGATGCCCGCGGCCTCCTCGAACAGGCGGCGCCGCTCCTCAGGCTTGAGGGCGAGGGCCACATCCACCAGCCCTTGGCCGATGACGGTGTAGGTGCGCTCCGCCAGGCCCGTCTGCGCCAGGAGCTCCTCGATATCTTTCAGGCGCACGTGCTGGTCGTTGAGCAGGTACTCGTTGCCGCCATCGCGGTAAGCGTGGCGCGCAATGGCCACTTCGGTGTAATCGATCGGCAGCCCGCCATCGCCGTTGTCGAAGGTGATCGTCGCGGAGGCCATGCCGGCGCGCGGCCGTTGCTCGGAGCCGGCGAAGATCATGTCCTCGGTCTTCTTGCCGCGCAGCAAGCCGTACGATTGCTCGCCCAGCACCCAGCGGATGGCATCTGCGATGTTGGATTTTCCGCTGCCGTTGGGGCCGACGATGGTGGTGATGCCTTCGGCGAACTCGAAGTGCGTCTTCGAGGCGAAGGTCTTGTAACCGTGGAGTTCGAGAGACTTCAGTCGGGGCATAGGATGTGCGCCGCGGGGCACGCAACGCCCCGCCGGCGTGGCGGGGTGTACTCTTCATTATAGCACGCCCCCCACCAGTGGGGGTAGCCGGCGATCAAGGGGTCGGGAGTGGGGGCGCAGGCGGACTTGCCGCAGAGACGAGCGCGGCTACAATCGGCGGGTGAACCGGTCGAATGATGCACTTGCCATGGAGGCCCGTATGTCGGCGCCCTGGCTCTACCTGCTCTCCATGGGAGCACTCGGGGTGACATCCTTTGCGCTCTTTCGCGTTCGCACGCGGCGTGAGTATATGGAGAAGGGCAAGCTGTCACCCCTGTCAAGCGTCCTCGAACTCATCGTGTGGCTGGCGTACGCAGCCATACCCTACCTCTACAACCCGCCGTGCTGGCCTTACGTGTGGAGTTGCCGGCCGTGGGTGCCCGCGGCCGTGGCGGGCATCGGCTACGGGCTCACGGCGTTCGGCGCGCTCATCGGCTTCGGCTCGATGGCCTGGCTCGGGTTGCGGCGTTCGTTTGGCCGAAAGGTGGGTGACCTGCTGGCATCGGGGCCATATTCGCTCTCGCGCAACCCGCAGATCGTGGGCGGAACGTTGATGATCGCGGGTGTCGCTTGGCTGTGGCCGTCGTGGTATGCGCTGGGTTGGGCTGTGCTGTGGCCGGTGATGTTTCATCCCATGGTGTTGACCGAGGAAGAACATCTGCAGCGCATGTTCGGAGAGGGCTACCGCCGCTACAGCGAAAAGGTCGCGAGGTACATCGGGCGAGGCATAGCCTCGACTCGGTGAATTGCAGGAGGGAGATCCGACCGTATGCCGGCTTCATCGCAACCGGCTGACGAGTTCGCCTTCGCACGGGCGCTTGATCCGATGGTCGCCCATTTGAATGCTGCCATCGCCTCCCGCGCACTGCGGGTGGCGCGTGCTGTGCGCGACCCCGGGCGCTGGCAGTCCTCTCTCGCGCCGTGGCTGGAGAGGAGCGGCCAGCCCTTCTGGAGGAGGCACTGGCTGCCGCGCGCAGCATTGGCGACCCATGG
>JBGOXY010000260.1:0-3114 GCA_041479415.1 Anaerolineae bacterium | reverse complement strand
GCGCAGCGCCTCGGGCTGGAGGGCATCGAGTGGATTGATGCCGAGGCGACGCGCCGTGAGGTGAACAGCCCGCTGTACCTCGGCGCGTGGCGCGAGCCGCGCTGCGGCCTGGTGAACCCGGCCAAGCTGGCCTGGGAACTCAAGCGTCTCATCCTCTCGATGGGCGTGCAGGTGTTCGAGCACACGCCAGGCACCGCCATCGAACGCCGCGCGGGCGGGCTGCTCATTCGCACCCCGCAGGGCAAGGTCACGGCCGGGAAGCTCGCCCTGGCCACCAACGCGTACTCGCATCTCATTCCCATGCTGCGCCGCAAGCAGGTTCCCGCGTTCACCCACATCGTGCTCACTGAGCCACTGCGCCCCGAGCATTTCGCTGAGATGGGTTGGCGCGCTCGCCAGGGGATAGAAGACGCACGCAATTTGGTACACTACTACCGCCTCACCCGGGATAATCGCCTGCTGATGGGCGGGCGCGATGTGAGCCTGGCCGTCGGCGGCGATATGGATCGTGACGAGAATCCGGATACCTTCGCCAAGCTCGAGGCCGATGTGCGCCAGTTGTTCCCCGTCTTGCGCGACATTCGCTTCACCCACCGCTGGGGCGGGCCGGTCTCGGTGCCGTTGCAGATGATCCCCGCTTTGGGCTTCTTGGGTGACGAGCGCGTTGCCTACAGCCTGGGCTGCATGGGGCACGGCGTCTCCCTCACCCACCTCAACGGCTGGACACTGGCCGACCTACTGCTTGACAAGAAGAGTGAGCGCACACAAGCGTTTTTCGTCAACCGGCGCGTCATCCCCTGGCCGCCCGAACCGTTGCGCCTCTTGGCCAGCCTCGGCATTCTCGGATACATGCATGCCGAAGACGCGGTCTACGACCGCGGCATGCACGTGCCCGACGGAGCGTGAATGGCGCCCAGCTTGGGCTATCGCGACGCGGTGCATGCCTTGCGCGAACTCGGCCTTGAGCCGGGCGTGCCGGTGCTGGCCGTAGGCGCTCCCGAGTGGCTGGATGAGGTGCGCGGCGATATCTCCTCGCTCGCCGGCGCGCTTCTGGCCTCGAGCGCAGCCGTGCTGGCACCCGCCTTCACCTTGCAAACGATGGTCACGCCACCCTTCGGGCCGGAGGGCAATGGCATGGCCTACCGCAGTACCTCCGAGGCCAACGCCGAAGCCGAGTTCTTCCGCGCCGACATGCCGGCCCATCCCTCGCTCGGCCCGCTGCCCAATGCGCTGCGCCACGTGAACGGCGCGCACCGTTCCAACCACCCGATTCTGTCGTTTGTCGGCGTCGAAGCCGATGAGCTGCTTGTCAAGCAGTCGCTAACCGATCCGTGGGGGCCGATCGCCGAGCTGGCCGTGCGCGGCGGCGAGGCGGTGCTGCTGGGTGCCGACCACACGGCCAACGTGGCGCTGCACCTGGCGGCGCAGCGCGCCGGACGAAAGCAGTTCGTGCGCTGGGCCCTCACGGCCGAGGGCGTGGTCGAGTGCCCGGCCTTCCCCGGATGTTCGCGCGGGTTTGCGGCCATCGCCCCGCGCCTGCGCGGCATCGCACGCGAGGCCTGGCTGGGCTCGGCCCACCTGCAAGCCATACCTTTGCGCGACCTGCTGCACACCGCGGCCGCGTGGATGCGCCAGGACCCCGACGCGCTCTTGTGCGATGATCCGACGTGCGCCTTGTGCCACGCGGTGCGCAGCATCAAGTCGTAGCCGCCCTCGTTCCCGCCGCCCAATACCGCTTCGTACTGACCAAGTGCCGAACCTGCACCGCGGCCTACGCCGGCAACCCCAGATCGAGTTCGTCTCGAGGAGGGAGCCTCATGCGCACGATCTACGTCGACAAGAACATCCCCAAGATGCTCATGGTCAAGGCGTTGCATCGCGTGTGGCCGGGAGTCGTATTCAGCGCCATTTCACCGGCTCGCCTTGCCGTCGTGCCCGAACCGCCGCTGCCCGGGCCGACCGGCGTGCGCATGCGAAACCGCGTGTGCGGCATCTGCGCCAGCGACCTGTCGCTCTTTCATGTGCATGCGGACCCGGCCATCGGCCTGGCCGCGCTGCCCGGCACATCGCGTTTCTATCTCGGGCATGAGGTGGTGAGCGAGATTGTCGAAGTGGCCCCGCAGGTGAAGAAGATGCGAGCCGGGCAGCGGGTGGTCATGGAGCATCGCGAGACCGGCGCCAGTTGCCGCGAATTGGGGATCGAGCCCACCTGCAGATTCTGCCAGGCCGGGCTGGCCAATCTGTGCGAAAACTCCGCCGGCACGGTGGGCATCGGCGGCGGCTGGAGTGACGGCTATACTGCGCAGGCCAGCAACCTTTATCCCGTCCCGGATGATTTGAGCGACGATCAGGCGGCGATGATCGAGCCGATGTCGGTGGCAATCCATGGCGTGCTGCGCCGCCCGCCGGGTGCGCACGAGCGGGTGCTCGTCCTGGGCGCGGGCATCATTGGCCTTTTCACGATGCAGGCGGTGCGCGCCTTCCGACCGCGCGCTCGCCTCACCGCGCTGGCGCGCCATCCACACCAGGCCCGGGCCGCGCGACATTGTGGCGCCGACGAAGTTGTGACCGGCGGCGATGTGTATGCTGAAATGGCGCGCCTCACCGGCGGGCGCGCCTATGCCGCGCCGCTCAACCGCGGCATGCTGATGGGCGGGTTCGACGTGATCTACGATTGCGTGGGCAGCGCCACCTCCATCACTGATGCACTGCGCTGGACGCGCGCGCGCGGCACGGTGGTGCTGGTGGGTATCGCCCTCTCAGTGCTGCGGGTGGACCTCAACCCGATCTGGTACCAGGAAGTGGATCTCATCGGGTCGAAGACCCACGCTACCAGCGAGTGGCAGGGCACGCGCCGGCACGATTACGAGTGGGCCATCCAGTTCCAGCGCAGCGGCCGCATGCGCATCGAGGACCTGATCACCCATCGCTTTCCGCTAGCGGAGTATCGCCAGGCCATTCGCACCGCGACCGACAAGCGCCGTACGCATGCGATCAAAGTGGTATTCGATTTGTAGCCTGTCAGTCTCGCGTGTTCGTAACCAAAATCCAGGGGACCCTTCACCCATGTTGCCCGATCAGTGTAGTCGCGAGACTTTTCGCAGGCATCGATCG
>JBGOXY010000259.1:0-3132 GCA_041479415.1 Anaerolineae bacterium | reverse complement strand
TGGCATGCCGTGCCCGCGTGTGACGCAGTGGGATCCGCCAATCGTGTCATGTGCGATTCCCGCGCATGGAATGTGTGGGGGCACGCTCTGGCGTGCCCGAGCACCATGCGGCCGGGGGTTCACCCTCGCGTGGGGAGCCTGTCCCGCGAAGCGGGAGGGGAAGGGGGTGGGCTATCGCCACTCTTACTTTTGTTCGCCGCCAACTCGTGACCGGCGCACGCGCAGGTTGGCGCTGACTTGCGCCGCCGCATGGCGCACCGCCGGAATTCGCAGCACGATCAGGATCGCCACAGCGAGGCCGTAGAGCAGCGGCTGGCGCCAGTCTGCCTTGACCTGCAACACGTAGTGCACAATCGCCAGCGGCGCGGCGATGAACACCAACCAGTGCAGGCGCTTCCAGTTGCGGCCAAGCCGGCGCATCCAGCCGCGGGTGGAGGTGAGCGCGAGCGGGAAGAGCAGCGTGCCGGCAGCCAGGCCGACAAGGGCGAAGGGTTTTTCGATCAGGCCGTCACGCAGGAATGCCAGGTTGAAGCCGTAATCGAGGCCGATGAACGTGAGGAAGTGCAACGCGACGTATCCAAAGGCGTACACGCCGAGCGGACGGCGCAGCCGCACTGCGCCGCGCCAGCCGAACGTAGCCAGCGGGGTGACTGCCAGCGAGAGAACGAGCAGCACGAGGGCCGTCTTTCCGGTGCGCAACGTGATGGCCTGGATGGGGTTGGCCCCCAGCCTGTCGAGGGCGTAATCCAGCACCAGCAAAGCCAGGGGCACGCACGCGGCAATGTGAACCGCGACTTGCAGGATGGCGGGGAAGTTCCAGCGTGGCTTAGGCTGGGGGTTGTCCGGTTTCGCGTTCAAGGTCCCATGCCACACTGAGGGGTGTGGACCCATGCGAGCACTTAGGGGCACGCCATGGCGCGCCCCAACAGGAGCCGATCTGAGGCCATCAGACGCCTTGGGTCACGCGTCACGGATTCTAATGCGCAATGGCCGGGCACCACGGCATGCCGTGCCCGAACGGGATCTTGTGATCAGTAGTTCGCCGCCAAATCCATCCCGGCGTACAACTGCCCTACCTGCTCCGCATAGCCGTTGAACTTAAGCGTCGGGCGGCGGCCGAACTCGCCGATGCGCAGCTCGGAGGCCTGCGACCAGCGCGGGTGGGATACCTCCGGATTGACGTTCGAATAAAACCCATACTCGCGCGGGTTTGCCTCTGTCCAAAACGACACCGGCTGCTCTTCGACCAGCTCGATGCGCGTGATGGCTTTGATGCTCTTGAAGCCGTACTTCCACGGCACCACCAGGCGGATCGGCGCGCCATCCTGCTTAGGCAGCGCCTGCCCGTACAGACCAGTTGCCAGAATCGCCAGGTCGTGCTCGGCCTCGTCCAGACGCAGCCCCTCGATATACGGCCACGAGTAGAAACGGTCGGCCTGGCCGCGCATCTGCTTGGGGTCATACAAGGTGGTGAACTTGACGAACTTGGCAGAGGTCATCGGCTCGGCCTCGCGCAGGAGCTTGGCGAGCGAGAAACCCTCCCAGGGGATGACCATCGACCAGCCCTCGACGCAGCGCAGCCGGTAGATGCGTTCCTCGGGCGTGAAGCGCGCGATCAGGTCATCCACGGCGTAGGTCTTCGGATTCCTCACCAGGCCGGTCACCTCCACCGCCCACGGCTCGGTGACCAGCTTCTGGGCGGGGGTCGCGACACCCTCTTTGTCGTATGCGAACTCGTAGTAGTTGTTGTAGTGAGTGATCCTCTCGAAGGGGGTCGCCGGGTCGCCGAGTTCGTCCATAAGCCCCAGGTTGGAGGGTGCGGGCGTGAGCGTGGCGCCGCTCTCGTCCGAGGCGCCGAGGCGTGGCGCGCAGGCGGCCAATGCCGAGCCTGCGAGCAGCACGCCGGCGGCCTTCATGAAGTCGCGGCGATTGAAGTACACATCTTTCGGCGTGATCTCGGAGGAAGGAATCTTGGTCATGGGATACCTCTACTTGTGAGTTACTGCTTGGGGCAACCGGACCCACTTGGCACGGATGCCAATACGCGATATTCGGGCGCGGCTCGACACGCCCCAACAGCGGAGGTGCGGCGCCACTCCCACCTCTCCCTCGTGCGGGCCAAGCTGCGGCATGTGGCGGGAATGGCCGTGCGCCCCGGCCTGGCTGATCTGGCTTCCTCCTGATCCGCAACCCTGACCAGGACAATTCCTCTCCTAATTCTACGTGGCAACGCCGCGCCTGGAACCTAAGTGTCTGATGATTGCGCCCGGATTGCAGGCGTGGCTTTTCATTGACTCCCAGCGCAATACCCGGTAGGATTTGACAAAACCGACCAGTCGGTATGCTTATGGCCAAAGAACCGCAGCAGAAAAGGGCTCAGGAAACGCGCGCGCGCATCCTGGCGGCCGCCATCGAGTGCTTCTCGCGCGAGGGTTACGACGCCACCGGTGTCTCGGAGATTTGCACCGCGGCGGGCGTGTCGAAGGGCGCCTTCTACCATCACTTCGCCAGCAAGCACACCGTGTTTCTCGAGCTGATCGAGACCTGGCTGGCGAGCGTGGACGCCGAGCTAGCGCGCCTATTGGCCGCCGCCTCGGATGTGCCGCAGGGCCTCCTGCGCATGGCCGAGGTCGCGCCCTCGATCTTCGCCGACGCGCGCGGACGTGTGCCGCTGTTCCTTGAGTTTTGGCGCCAGGCCTCGCGCGACCCGGAGGTGTGGCGCGCGACGACCGCGCCCTATCGCCGCTACCACCAGTTTTTCGAGAAGCTGGTCGAGACCGGCATCCAGGAGGGCTCTTTGCGTGCCGTCGACCCGGATGTTGTGGCGCAAGTCATCGTGGCGCTGGCGGTTGGACTGCTGCTGCAGGGCGCGCTCGACCCGCAGGGCGCCGATTGGAGCAAGGTGGCGCGCGAGGGCGTGGGCATCGTGCTCGACGGCGTGCGCGGGCAAGCGACCAAGCTTTCGACCTGAAGCGAGACACGCGCGCTCATCATGCACGGGGACGCCCCGCCACATGCATTAACGGTTCCTGCACATCCGCCCACATGGGCGGGCCAGGTAGATTGGAGTAACGCATGAATTTCGTCACTGGAGCCACCGGACACATCGGCAACGTGCTGGTGCGCGAGCTT
>JBGOXY010000258.1:0-3141 GCA_041479415.1 Anaerolineae bacterium | reverse complement strand
CGCCCAGCCATTTGCCGATGACCAGTTCCGCATCGCGCACCGGCGCCGTGAGCAGCAGTTCAATCGTGCCGCTGCGGCTCTCATCGGCGATCAGGCGCATGGTGATGGCCGGCACGCCAAAGAGCAGCAGGGTGGCCAGCGGGGCCAGCACCGCCTGCCCGTCGGGCGCGTACTGGTTGAGGATCGAGGCACCCAGGTTGGAGTAGAAGATAACGCCCAGCACCAGGAAGATCATGGCCGCCACGGCGTAGGCCACTGGGGAGATGAAGTATTGGCGGAATTCACGCGTGGCGATTATCCAGATATTGCGCATGGTCGGGTTCTCCTGTGCGCCGCAGCTAGCTTTCCGTTCCGCTTTCGGAACGGGTGAGTTCAAGGAAGATATCTTCCAGGCTGATACCCTGGGTGTGCAATTCGAGCACGTCGAGATCGTTCTTGACCAATGCGCGGGCAATCGCCGGTCGAGCTTCGGTGCCCGAGGCGGTCTCCACTTCGAATTGGCCCGGGCCGCGCGCGGCGACCGAGGTCACACCCCGCACCTTGCGCAAGATGGCCTCCGCGCCGGAGGCTTCACCCGCAACGCGCACGGCGATGCGTTCGGCGCCCGCCAGGCGCGACTGCAGGCGCTCGGGTGTGTCTTCCGCCACGATGCGGCCTTTGTTGATGATGAGCACGCGCTGGCAGATCTGCTGTGCCTCGGACAGGATGTGAGTCGAAAGCAGCACCGTGTGGTCGCGGCCGATCTCGCGGATGAGCTCGCGCACCTCGACCACTTGGGCCGGGTCGAGGCCGATGGTCGGCTCATCGAGGATCAGCACCTCCGGTTGATTGAGCAGCGCCTGAGCCAGGCCCACGCGCTGGCGCAGGCCCTTCGAAAGCCGGCCGATGTAGGACTCGGAACGGTCCTCCAAGTGCATGCGCTCGATCACCGCGTCCACCCGCTGCTCGGCCTGGGGCACGCGGCGCAACGCCGCCATGAAGTCCAGGTACTCCTGCACCGTCATCTCAGGGTAGAGCGGCACGGTCTCGGGCAGGTAGCCGATGCGCCGGCGCACCTCGAGCGATTGCTCGACCACGTCGTAGCCTGCGACGCGGGCGGTGCCCTGGCTGGGCGGCATGAAGGCGGTCAGGATGCGCATGGTGGTCGTCTTGCCGGCGCCATTCGGCCCGAGGAACCCCACCACCTCGCCCTTGGAGGCGTTGAATGAGAGCCCGTCGATGGCCTTGCGCGGGCCATACCATTTCGTCAGATCAGTGACTTCGATCATCCCAGCCTCAATGCGCGGCGAATTTGCAGGCCAATGTGGCCAGCGTGCACGAACCGACCCTAAGTTTGTACAGCCAAAGTGAGGAGTGTCAAGCGAGGCCTTACGATTCTCATGGATTCTTCATGTTTTCGTGCCACTTCCGGCCTCAGATCGTCCCCTCCGGCCCGCGTCCGCCGAGCGCCGCATAGCGCTCCGAGACAGACCGGAATTGTCCGCCTTCGCTTGACAGCCTGGAAACCGTCAACTAAAATGCTCTGACTGCCCTCGCTCGACCATCAACCGCATAGACGGAGGCCTTTCCTGCCATGATGTACGGACTCACTGCGTTCGAACAAGTGGGGATCTTGAGCGTACTGGGTGTTGCCATTCTCGGGCTCCTGTACGCGCTCTTTTTGCGCGGACAGATTATGCGCGAGGACAAGGGCACGCCCAAAATGCAGGAAGTCTGGAACGCCATTCGAGAGGGTGCCGACACGTATCTCCGGCGCCAGTTGGTCTCGGTACTGCCGCTGGTTGCGATTCTGACCGTTGCGCTCTTCTTCTCGGTCTACATCGTGCCGCCCTCCGCCGAGGCCATGGATCGCTTCGCCGGGCAGCCCGCCGACAATGTGCGACTGATCGTAGGCATTGGGCGCGCGATTGCCTTCATCATGGGGGCCGGCTTCTCGCTGACGGTAGGGCAATTGGGCATGCGCATGGCGGTGCAAGCCAACGTGCGCGTGGCCTCCGCCGCGCGGCGTTCATTTGGCGACGCGCTGCGTATCGCCTATCGCGCCGGCACAATCACCGGCATGCTCACCGACGGGCTGGGCCTCTTCGGCGGGACGATCATCTTCATCATCTTCGGCGTGGCTGCGCCCGACGCGCTGCTCGGCTTCGGGTTCGGCGGCACGCTGCTGGCGCTCTTCATGCGCGTGGGCGGCGGCATCTTCACCAAAGCGGCCGATGTGGGCGCCGACCTGGTGGGCAAAGTGGAGGCCGGCATCCCCGAGGACGATCCGCGCAACCCGGCGGTGGTGGCGGACCTGGTGGGCGACAATGTCGGCGACTGTGCAGGTATGGCCGCCGATATTTTTGAGTCGTACGAGGTGACGATTGTCGCGGGCCTGATCCTGGGCCTGGCACTCTATCACCTGACCGGGCACATCGAGTGGATTATCTACCCGCTTCTGGTGCGCGGCATCGGCGTCCTCTCCTCGATCATTGGCACGTATGCGGTACGCAGCGGGCCGGGCAAGAGCGGCAACGCCATGGCGGCGATCTTCCGCGGGTTCTTGACCTCGGCTGCGATTTCGGTGGTGTTGTTTGGCGGAATGGCCGCCGTATACATGCGCGGAGTGCCGGGCGGCTGGTGGCGCCCGTTCCTGGCCACGGCGGCGGGCGTGGTGTTGGCCATCATCATCGACCGGCTGACCGAGTACTTCACCGGCACGCACGGCGCGCCCGTCAAGGAAATCCGCCGCGCGACGAACACCGGCCCGGCCACGACCATCCTCTCGGGGCTCTCGGTAGGCTACGAGTCGACGGTCTGGTCGGCGTTGGTCATCGCCGCGACGCTGCTGGCTTCGATCATCATCTTCGGCGGCATTCCCGGGATGGACGGCGTCCAGCAGGTCACCTTCATTCTCTACGGCGTGGCCATGACGGGCATCGGCATGCTGACCCTCACCGGCAACAATGTGGCCATGGACTCGTACGGTCCGATCTCCGATAATGCCAACGGGATCGGCGAGATGGCCTGGCACGGAATGAAGGACCCCGAGACGCAAGCCGCACGCAGCATCATGGCAGAGTTGGACGCCGTGGGCAACACGACGAAGGCCATCACCAAGGGTGTGGCCATCGGCTCGGCGGTGATTGCAGCGGTCTCGCT
>JBGOXY010000257.1:0-3168 GCA_041479415.1 Anaerolineae bacterium | reverse complement strand
TACACCAACGCGCGCATCAACAGCCTGCCGCGCTTCGCGCTGCCGGGCACCTCGCTCATTCCGGCACTCTCCACCTCGCAGTTCAAGTTCGACCCGCTCATCTACCTGGCGCTGCCGGTGACCGTGCTGGTGTGGTGGCTGCTCTTCCACACCCGTTGGGGGCTCGGCTTGCGCGCGGTGGGCGAGAACGCGCAAACCGCCTTTGCTGCCGGACGCAGCCCGCAGCGCATCCAGTACCAGGCCATCATCGCCAGCGGCCTCTTGGCCGGCATGGCGGCGGCGCATCTCTCGATCGCCTGGACGATGGTGTGGGGCGAATTCATGACCGCCGGGCGCGGCTTCATCGCGGTGGCGCTGGTCATCTTCTCCAAGTGGCACCCGCTGCGGGCGATTGCCGGTGCGCTGCTCTTCGGCGGCGCGGTGGCCTTTCAACTGCTGATGCAAGCCAGCGGCATTCAAATCTCGCCTTTTCTGCTCGACACGACGCCTTACCTGCTCACGTTGATCGTGCTCATGGCCTGGGGCGGCACGCGCCGGCATGCGGCGCCGGCCAGCCTGGGCCGCGTCTACCAGGGCACCGAGTAAGCGGGTGCCCTGCCCGCGCGAAAGGAGGCCACGCCTCACCGACATTCCGCCCGCATCCCGTGCTTCCCGATTTCCGCGTGCCATAGCGCATAAGGAGGAAAGAATGAAAGTGCGATCGCTGTACTGGTTGCTCTCGCTCGTGGTGTGCGCCTCGCTGCTGCTCGCGGCGTGCGCGCCGGCGGCCACACCCGCGCCCACCGAGGTCAAGCCGTGCCTGACCATCGGCGCGATCTATGTCGGGTCGGTCAACGGCGCCGGCTACAATCAGGCCTTGCACGACAGCCTGATGGAAGTCAAGAAGAACATCGCCTGCGTCGAGCTGGCCGAGGCCGAGAACGTGTACGAAGGCCCGGATGCCGAGCGGGTCATGGAGAGCATGATCGAGAAGGGCGCCAAGCTCATCTTTGCCACCAGCTTCGGGCATCAGGAGCCGGCGATGGCAGTGGCCCAGCGCCACCCGGACGTGATCTTCGAGCATGCCGGCGGCTGGATGATGGCCGACAACTTCGCCAACTTCTACGGCAAGCCGCCCGACACCTGGTACTTGATGGGTGTGGCCGCGGGCCTCATGACCAAATCCAACAAGGTCGGTTTCGTGGCGGCCATGCCGCTGGGCTGGACCCTCACCTTCATCAACGCCTTCGAGATCGGCATGCAGTCGGTGAACCCGGCCGCCACGACCATCGTCACCTTCACCGGCTCATGGTCCGACCGGGCCAAGGAAGCCGCCGCGACCGATGCGCTCATCAACCAGGGCGCCGACATCATCACCATGCACGTCGACTCGCCCTCCACCGTCATCCAGACGGCCGAGGCGCGCCAGGTATACTCAATCGGCTTCCAGTCGCTGGCGGCGCAACAGTTCGCGCCCGAGTACTGGATTACCGGCGCGGGCTTCACCTTCGGCGGGGTAATGACCTTCTTCGCCAAGGGCGTGATGGACGGAACCTGGAAACCGATCTTCATGCGCTGCTCGGTTGCCGACGGATGCATGGCCATCGCCCCCTTCGGGCCGAAGGTGCCGGAAGAGGTCAAGACCAAGTTCGCTGCAGCGCTGGCCGATCTTGAGGCCGGCACGATTACCATCTTCAAGGGCCCGATCCTCGATCAGGACGGGACCGTGCGCGTCAAGGAAGGCGAAACGCTCACCGACGAACAGCTGGGCAACGTGGACTGGTTCGTCAAGGGCGTGATCGGACAGCCCAAGTAAGCGAGGTTGGCTATGGGAGGCGCCGGGTCCTCCCGGCGCCTCAGCACTCTGGTAAGGAGAAAGACTGGCATGCGCCGTGTGGTCGTGGATTCGATCGGTGAGACTGCCCGTGCGTTGCTCGGGAGCGGAGCGCGCGGCAAGGTGCTGGCGGCCGTCACCGGTGCGGCTTACCTGGAGACCGAGGCGGGCGAAGTGCTCTGGCTCACCTCGCCCAAGGCGCCGCGCCATACGCGTGCTGGGCGCAGCGACTGGCGTGGGGCCTGGCCAGAAGCCGGGACCCTGTTCGTCGTGCACGGTGAGCAGATCGAGTTTGGCAGCGAGTTCGAGGCCGACCTGGCGCAGGCCGAGCTCTGGCTCGCGCCGCAACCCGGCGCGGGGGCAGCCGTCGCGCAGAGTGCAATTGCGCCATCCTTGATTGCGTTGTTCGCGCAGGGGTCGGCGCTCCCCACGCCGCTTGGGCTTGGGCAATTGATCAACCGCGTTCTTGCGCTGGGCGAACGGCGCGCCGTGCCGCACGAGGCATCGCCGCACGATCTCTTCGTCGGGCGCGCGTGGGAGAGTGTTGCTCGCGTGGCCAAGGCGAGCTTGGCGCACGACGGCGCACACCTCAAGACGGCTGTGCGCCCGCTTGTCGGCCTGGGGCCGGGGCTGACGCCTGCGGGCGACGACTTTGTCGGAAGTCTATTTTTCACTTTGCATTATCTGGGGCGTACTTATGCGCCTCTTCGTGCCATGGTCGAAACGGCGCGGGTCGACCTCGCTTCGCTTCGCGCAGAAACGCACGTTATCAGCTTCGCCGTGATGAGCGATATGTCGCGCGGCGAGGGGCCTGAGCCGCTGCACGAATTCCTCGGCGCGGTTTTGGCCGGCGCACCGACCTCGCACATCGAGCGCGCCGCGCTCGAGCTCACGGCCATCGGCCATTCGAGCGGGTGGGACATGCTGCTCGGTTGCGTGGTCGGGATGCTTGTGACCTTCCCTCCGTCCACGGCGGCTTGAAAGGATTACCCATGGACATCAAAGCACGCATTGACAAAGCCAACGAAGAAGCGCTGGGCCGCATGATCGCCGGCGACCCCGTGCTGGTGGATATCGCTCCGGCGGGCGAGGTCATCCCGGGCCTAGCCGATCGCATGATCCTGCATTCCGGCCCGCCGATCGAATGGCGCCGGATGTGCGGCGCGCAGCGCGGCGCGGTCATCGGCCAGGTGCTCTTCGAGGGCTGGGCGGCGACGATTGAGGAAGCGACCTCCCTCATGGAGAGCGGTGGCATCCGCCTCGAGCCCAACCATCACTATCAGACGGTCGGCCCAATGGCCGGCACGATTTCGAAATCGGCGCCGGTGTGGGTTGTGGAGAATCGCGCCTTCGGC
>JBGOXY010000256.1:0-3186 GCA_041479415.1 Anaerolineae bacterium | reverse complement strand
TGACGTTACGCGAGCGGTTCGGCTGCTTCTTGCTGATCGTGGGGACGGGAGTCTTTGCCGTGTTTGCCGTCCCCCTGTGGAATTCGCTCGTCGGCCGTGCGGGCAAAGCCCCGGCGGGGTGGCTGTGGATTGCGCTGGGGGCTGCACTCGCGGCCTGGGCCGGCTGGCGCCTGTTGCGCTCCGGCCGGCGCGGCGGTCAGGACGAGCGGCCGCCCAGCCTGGCCCGTTCGATCTACAATCGCACGCGCGCTGGGCGCGACAAGAAGGACCGACCCGCCCCTTGAGACGAACGTCCGGCCCTGGTCAAAAACCCCTGATCGCCCGAGGCCCCATGAGCAAAGTCGTTCCGCTGACCCAGGCAATCCGCGATCACGTTCACGATGGCGATCTGCTGTATGCCGCCGGGTTCACCCACCTCATCCCCTTTGCCGCGGGACATGAGATCATTCGTCAGAAGCGGCGCGACCTGGTGTTGGCGCGCGCGACGCCCGACCTGATCTACGACCAGATGGTGGCGGCCGGCTGTGCACGCAAGCTCATCTTCTCTTATTCGGGCAATCCCGGGGTCGGCTCGCTGCGCATCGTACGCACCCAGCTTGAGACCGGGCGCCTCGAATTCGAGGAATACTCCCACTTCGCCATGATCGCGCGGCTGACCGCAGGCGCCTCCGGGTTGCCCTTCCTGCCGATGATGCCGCTCGGCACCGAGGACCTGATCCGCGTCAACCCCAACTACCGCAAGGTGGTGGATCCCTACTCGGGGCTCGAACTCAACGCGGTGCCGGCGCTCAACCCGGAGGTGGCCATTATCCACGTGCAGCGCGCCGATGCCGAAGGCAATTGCCAAATCTGGGGCATTGTCGGCGAGCAAAAGGAGGCGGCCTTCGCCGCCAAGCGCGTCATTGTGACCGCCGAGGAGATCGTCGGCGAAGAGGTCATCCGCTCCGACCCCAACCGAACGCTCATCCCCTCTTTCGTGGTGACCGCCGTGAGCCACGTGCCGCACTGCGCCCACCCCTCTTACACGCAAGGCTATTACGATCGCGACAACGAGTTCTATCTGCAATGGGACAAGATCTCGGCCGATGAGAAGGCGACTCAGGCCTGGCTTGAGGAGTGGGTCTACAGCGTGCCAGGGCGAGAGGCCTACTGGGAGAAACTCGGGCCCGAAGTTCACCGCCGACTGGCGGTGAAAGCGCGCATGAGCCAGCCGGTCAACTACGGTGAGTTCTAGCAGCCGCCTGGCGGCCGCCGCGGCATTCGTTGAAAGCCGCTCACGTCGCTCTTCGACCCATCGATCCTCGCCGGGCGCTGGAGATTGTGCGGGATGGCCGACGCGCGCCCCCGATTCCCTTACCGGTTCCTACTCCTTGACGCAGCGCGCCCTGACACAGTGGGTCAGGGCGGCGACTCGCCAGCCGATGTTCCCCGACAGGTGAGAGGTTTGGGGATGTTGAGGGGCCGCCCTCATTTCGCCTGAGCATGCCCGGCATTTGGGGCGGCTGGAAGGAATCGTGAAGTCAGCGACGGGCAAGAAGAGAATGAGAATCGCGCCGTGGTTGGTGCTCTTCTTTCTCGCCCCGGCCATTGGCGAGCTGCTCTCCGGCTCGTCGCCGCCGGTCGAATTCTTCAGCCCCTTCGGGTTGACATTGCTCTGCCTCTTGTATGGGGGCGGCGCGCTCCTGGTCCGCGAACTGACCTGCCGCTGGCGCGGCGGTTGGCGCACGGTGCTGCTGCTCGGCGCGGCCTATGGCATCATCGAAGAAGGGCTGATGGTCAAAAGCTGGTTCGACCCCAATTGGATGGACCTGGGAGTTCTCGGGACCTACGGCCGGTTCGCGGGTGTCAATTGGGTGTGGGCCGCCGGGCTCACGCTTTATCACACCGTCTACAGCATCGGTGTGCCCGTCCTGCTCACGACGATCCTGTTCCCGGCTCATCGCAATGAACCGTGGGTCGGCCGGCGTGGCTTGATCATTCTCCTGGCACTCTTCTTGGCCGACGTGGTCGTGGGCTTCCTGTGGATGACGCCCTACCGTCCGCCGGCCGCCGCCTACCTTCTCACCGCGATCGGCACCGCGCTCCTGATCTGGATTGCGCGTCGCACCGCCGCGCCGCGTCGAGCGCCCGAGGCGCGCCCGCGGGGCAGCCCCTGGCGAATGTTCTTGCTCGGGCTCGGCTGGGCGATCGCTTTCTTCATTCAACTGTGGGCGCTCCCGAGCACGGGCATGCCGGTCTTGGCATTGTTGGCCCTCCTGGTTGGTTTCTCGTGGGCATCGATAGCGCTGGCAAAGCGATTGGAGTCGGGGGCTGTTTTCGACTCGCCCCGCCACGTGCTGGCCTTGGCCTCCGGGGTGCTCACCTTCCTCATCCTGATCGCGCCTCTACAGGAGATGGACAAGAGCCGAGCGGATAACACCGCGGGCATGGCAGTGGTCGGCGCCGCCGCGGCTCTATTCCTCTTGTGGATGGCATGGCGGCTGCGGATTCGGCCGCGGCCAGAACCTCCGACGCGCGGCATGTTCTGAGATCGAGCAGGAGCCTGCGTGCGAGGTGAAGGTGGCCTTACGGCATTCCTTCGTTGGACGGAATTCGATTGGGCAGTTTGGTGGAGGCAGAGATGGCCGAGAAACTGAATATGACGACCGTGATCAACGCATCTGCGCGTAAGGTGTACACCGCGTGGCTCGATCCTCGGGAGCACTCAGCATTTACCGGCAGCAAGGCTACCGGCGGGTCGAGGGTCGGCGACCCTTTCACTGCATGGGATGGCTATATCCTGGGTGTCCATCTCGAGCTCGAGCCGGGGCGGCGCATCGTGCAGGCCTGGCGGACCTCGGATTTCCCGCCCGGGAGTGAGGACTCACGGCTCGAGATTGTCCTGGTGGAGGTGGCGGGCAAGACGCGCCTGACATTGATCCAGTCCAACATCCCCGATGGCCAAGCCGAGCAGTATCGGGAGGGATGGGAGGATTTCTATTTCGCGCCGCTTGCGAAATTCGTCGCGGCACAACCCGCTCGCAAGGGGCCGGCGGCGGCGAAATCGCGCGCGACGAGAGGTGCGCGGGCGAAACCCAAGGCGAAACCACGCCCGGCGAAGAGCGTGCGCCCTAAGCCCAAAGCTAAGCCGCGCGCACGCAAGGCTGGCAGCGCCAAACCTGGACCAAAACCCCGCACGCGCCGGCG
>JBGOXY010000255.1:0-3190 GCA_041479415.1 Anaerolineae bacterium | reverse complement strand
TCTCTGAGCTCTCCGTGTTCTCTGGGGTGAGAGCTCTTCACCCCTCGACCGGCACGGCTTCGCTCGCGGCCGGCACATGCCTCTTGGCCACCGGGCAGAACCACGCCTCGCGTGGCTGCTCCCCACGCAACCCTGCGAAGGCCGGCATGATACCGCAAGCGTAGCAGCGCGTGCGGCAGTCGATGCGCGGACGGCCCTCCAGGCTCCACAGATAGTCTTCGGTCAGGAAGCGCTTGCGCAGCCCGCTGTCGATATGCTCCCACGGCAGTCGCTCATCTATCGGCCGCTCGCGGTGGAGATAGAACTCCGGGTCGAGGCCGCAATCGCGGAAGGCCTCCATCCACGCCTCAAACTTGAACTGGTCTTGCCAAGCGTCGTAGCGCGCCCCGCGCCGCCAGGCGGCCTCGATCACGCCGCCCATGCGCCGGTCGCCGCGCGAGAGCCAGGCTTCCATTTGCGTCGCCTCGGGCGGGTTCCAGTTGAGCTTCAGCCCGCGGCCGCGCATCTCGTCCATCAGCAAGCGCTGCTTGGCGCGGATGCTCTCCACCGAATCCAGCGGCACCCATTGGAACGGCGTGTGCGGCTTGGGCACGAACGTGCTCACGCCGGCGTGCACCTCCGCTCGCCCGCCCAGCACCTGGCGCCCCTCGCGCAGGACGCGTTTGCAGAGTTCGGCGATGGCGCGCACATCCTCCAGGCCCTCCTGCGGATGGCCGATCATGAAGTACAGCTTCACCGTCGGCCAGCCGCGGCGGAAGATCTCGCGCGTCACCGCCACGAGCTGCTCATCCGAGATGGCCTTGTTGATGATCGTGCGCATGCGTTCGGTCGCCGCCTCCGGCGCCAGGGTAAAGCCGGAGGAGCGGTTGCCGCGCAGCGCTTCCATCAAGTCCACCGACACGCTTTCGATGCGCAGCGAGGGCAGCGAGATGCGCAGGTGCCGCCCGGCGTAGCGCTCGGCAACGGCCGTCACCAGTTCGCGGATGTGGCGGTAGTCGGACGAGGAAAGCGAGAGCAGCGCCACCTCTTCGTAGCCGGTATGGCGCAGGCCTTCGTCGATCGCCGCCAGAATCTCCGCCACGCTGCGCTCGCGCACCGGGCGGGTGATCATGCCCGCCTGGCAGAAGCGGCAGCCGCGCGTGCAGCCGCGCATGATCTCCACCGGGAAGCGGTTGTGCACCGTGTCGATGTAAGGCACGATGAGCCGGGTCGGCGCCGGGGGCAGCGCGCCCACGATGCGCTTGAGAATGTGCTGCGGCGCCGCTTCGTGCGTGCGCTCCACCTCGCGCACGGTGCCGTCCTCGTTGTAGCGAGGGGCATAGAAGCGCGGCACGTACACGCCCGGCAGGCGCACCAGACGCTCCAGGAGCGCCAGGCGCGAAAGCTCCTCGCGCTTGGCCGCGCCCACCGCCTCGACGATCTCCTCGATGACCTCCTCGCCCTCGCCGATCACGAAGGCGTCGACGAAATCGGCCATCGGTTCCGGGTTCATCGCCGCATGCCCGCCGGCAATCACCAGCGGGTGGCGCTCGTCGCGCTCCGCCGCCCGCAGCGGCAGCCCGGCCAGGTCGAGAACGTTGAGCAGATTGGTGTAAAGCTGCTCGTAGGGGATGGAGAACCCGATCAGGTCGAAATCGCCGAGGGCGTGATGCGTCTCGAGCGAATAGAGCGGCAGACCCGCCTGGCGCATCTCGCGTTCCATATCCGGCCAGGGGGTGTAGGCGCGCTCCGCCAACGCCTCCGGCCGGCGGTTGACGATCTCGTACAACACCGCCAGGCCGAGGTTCGACATGCCCAGGTCGTACAAATCGGGAAAGACGAACGCCGTTCGCACCGGCGTGCGCGCCCAATCCTTCACCACCTGGTTGAGCTCGCCCCCGGTGTAGCGTCCGGGCTTCTCGACCCGCGGCAGAATGCGCGCCAGCGCCGCGCTGATTTCCTCAGGTGTTTGCATCATCCCGTCATTTGCCTTATTTGGTAAAATATGTGATAATTATAGCATTGTCAGCAGGGCGCTCCGTGCCTTGCTTCTGGTACGGCAGCGTCCATTGTACGGCGCGCTTCAGATCGTGCTGACACCATTCACCTTTAGGAGGCTTGTCGTGCAAAAGCAATCCACCCGCGGCGGAATCCAGATCAGCGATCCGCCCTTCATGCTCTCCCTCTTCGGCAACACGCGCTGGTCGTGGTTGTGGCTCATTATCCGGTTGTACATGGGCTACACTTGGATCACCTCGGGCTGGGGGAAGATCAACAACCCCGCCTGGGTGCAGACCGGGGAAGCGCTCAAAGGGTTCTGGGAGCGCGCGGTGCTCATCCCCGAGGCGCCTGCCCGCCCGGCCATCACCTTTGGCTGGTACCGCGTCTTCCTGCAGGCTATGCTCGATAGCGGAGCCTACACATGGTTCGCCAAGCTCATCTCCTTCGGCGAGTTGCTGATCGGGGTGGCACTCATTCTGGGCGCCTTCGTCGGCTTCGCCGCGTTCTTCGGCGGTTTCATGAACTGGAACTTCATGATGGCCGGGTCGGCCTCGGTCAACCCGGTGCTGTTCACCCTCGCCATCCTGCTGATCCTGGCCTGGAAGACGGCCGGTTGGTGGGGCGTCGATCGCTGGTTGCTGCCGATACTCGGCACGCCGTGGCAGCCCGGCAAAGCGTTTAGTGGTAACACGAACAAGATGTAGAGGGGGGTGAGCCACTCCCACCTTGTCGCAGAGCAGAGGGCGAGGCATGCGCCTCGCCCTCACCGATTCTGGCGCGGCGGCAATCCCCTCGACGATTCGTCCGCCCGCCGCCAAACCAATCCATCTTTCTCGGAGACATCCCATGATCTACCTCAACTTGTTGCTGCGTGTGTTGCACATCGGCGCAGGTGTGTTCTGGGCCGGCGGGGCGATTGTCTTCGCCGGTTTCGTTGAGCCCAATGCTTCGGCCCTCGGCCCGGCGGGCATACCCTTCATGCAACGCTTGGCCGGCTCGAGCGGCTACTCCAAGTGGATGGGGGTGGCCGCGGCCGTCAACACGCTGGCTGGCGCTTGGTTGCTCTGGCTGAGGTCGGCGGGGTTCTCGCCGGCGTGGTTCTCGACTGGCTTTGGCTTGAGCCTCACGCTTGGCGCGATCACCGGCATCGCCGGCGCATTCGTCGGCTTCCTTGTCCAAGCGCCCACCTCGGCGCGCCTCGGACGAGTCT